>QHBQ01000512.1 GCA_003243865.1 Candidatus Chloroheliales bacterium
AGGCCAGCGGTGTAGTAACTATCCACCTTATCGAAGGTGCAGTGCAAGTTTCAACCGCCGCACATACCTACGATTTGTCGCCCGCAAGTATGGTCGCGCTTGCCCCCGGCGTGAAGCACAACGTGCTGGCGAAGCAGCCCAGCACGATACTCCTGACTGTCTGCCTCGAGCCTACGGAGGAGGGTATGGGCTAAAAGGTTCTTCATGTATCCCCAGCGTTGCAGCGGCTGCAGCGCCTGCCGCACGTCACGATGCGCTGGCTGATCATCGCGTTGATGCTGCTCAACGGCTTTCAGTTGGTGTTGCTGCAACTGGCGATCAACAGCAGCGCGCTACTCGACGTAGTGGTCACCTGGCTATACGTCGTCATCTCTGGTGCAGCCATGCTCGTCGCCCCCGCGCTTATCGCCTGGGCCTTTGCCCGCAGTCGGAGAGTAAAGCCTAAAGATTAAAGATTAAAGATGAACATCGCAGCATCCGCTTGTCTTTAATCTCTAATCTCTAATCTTTTATCTCGCCAAGGAGAACCGATGAACCAACCAACGCCCTTTATCGCCGCCTACCACCTGAGCGAAGCGGAGTGGGAGGTGCTGTACCTGCTCGACGACGCGCTCGACCAGTTGCGGAAGATGACCCTCAGCTTTAGCGAACTGCGCTACCTGGCGGTGGAGCATAGCGAGGAGCAGATCCGCGCCGCCGTCGAATCGCTGCTCGACCCTGCAGCGCACAACCGGCCACCTACGTCGCTGCTCGTCACCATCCCCAACCTCACCAACCTGCCCATCTACCGCATCGCCCCGGCGGGCCGCAAACTGGTGGAGATGCAGAAGCAATCGGTGCGTTCCTAGAATGGCGATTAAGTAACCCGGCAGCTATGGACCGAGGAGTGCTGATGAAACGATTTGAATATTATTTGCGACGTATCTGACACCATGTGAGGAGCGAACATGAACTATCATCCAAACCCCGATTGGGGTCCAAGAGATATTTCCGTCCTCGGCGATCAGCGGCGTGCGTACGATGAGATGCGTGAGCGTTGCCCTGTCGCCTACAGCGACTTCCTGGACTGGTCGCTATTCCGCCACCAGGATATTATCAGCGTCCTCGCCGATGCTGAGACCTACAGCAGCGCTTCCAAGCACCTCGCCGTTCCCAACGGCATGGACCCCCCCGAACACACGCAGTACCGCAGCGTTCTGGAGCCGTATTTCCGGCCTGAACAGATGATGGCGATCGAGCCGCAATGCCGACGCATCGCGGTTGACCTGTTGCAGGCGTTCCTCGCCCGTGATGAAGTGGAGTTCATCTCCGAATTCGCCCAGCCCTTCCTCTTCAAGACGCTCTGCACATTCCTCGGCTTGTCATCTGAGACTTGGGAGAATCTCCGTGGCTGGACGCACGGCAATCAGGAAGCGGCATTCTCGCAGGACCGGGAGGCGGGGGCGGCTCTGGCTCGTGAGTTCGCTGGATACGTCACGGAGGCGCTTCGGGTTCGGCGGGAAGCGGGGGTGGATGCGAACAATGACCTGATCAGCAGCCTCATGGTGACAACGGCCGAGGGTGCGGCACTGAGCGACGAGGAAATCGTCAGCCTCCTACGTAACTGGACCGCCGGTCAAGGCACTGTGGCTGCTGCGCTCGGCATCCTCGTATACTACCTCGCGGAACACGCAGACGTGCAGCAGCAGCTACGCCGCGAACCGACACTGCTGCCCGCTGCGATTGATGAAATTTTGCGGGCCGACGGCCCCCTGATCGCCAACCGGCGGACCACGACGCACGACGTGGAGATCGGGGGTCGCAAGATCGGCGCGGGCGAGAAGCTCTCGCTCAATTGGATTGCCGCGAACCGTGATGGACGTGCGTTTGACGATCCCGATGCGGTCCGCTTCGAGCGTGACCCAGGGGGTAACCTCTTGTTCGGTGCGGGTATTCACTACTGCCTCGGCGCTCCTTTGGCCCGCCTTGAGATGCGGATTGCTATGGAAGAACTCCTGACGCGCACGACCACGATCGAGCCTGGTGCCACGGAGCCGCTGCGGCGGGATGTCTATCCGAGCAATGGATTCCAGGCGCTGCCGGTGCGCCAGCGATGAGCGTCACACGGGCATCGCTGGGTATAATACTAAAACGGCGGTGAAGTAACCGTCCAACTACGGGCCGAGGAGTGCTGATGAAACGACATCCCGCCCTTCGGGAACTCTCTTCCGATCACCATCATGGTCTGGTTCAAGCACGCCGCCTGATGCTGGCGGTCAGCGGCGACCGGGCTAGCCCTGCGACGCTGATGCCAGCGGCCCGCGCCTTCCTGGACTTCTGGGCGCACGAGACGCGCCCGCATTTCAGGGCGGAGGAGGAGGCGCTGCTGCCAGCCTTCGCCCGCTATGCCGATCCGAATCAGCCGCCCATCGTGCGCATACTGCTAGAACATATCCGCATCCGGCAGCTAGTCGCCGAGCTGGAGCGAGCGGTGGCTGGGGATACAGCAGCCGCGCCCACAATGCAGGCGCTGGGCGAATTGCTCCATGCCCACATCCGCTATGAAGAGGATGTATTCTTTCCCCTATTGGAAGCGTCCATGCCCGAAGAAGAGCTGGCCGCTTTGCCCGCCGCCATCGCTGCGATTGCCAGTTCTGCATAATGTCAGGGTGTCGGCTCAAAACAGGAGGTAATCATGAGTACCGTCAGCGAAGTTATCCATAACCATCATCAAGAACTCGCCCGCACTTTGCACGGCTACGTGAGCGACCTTGATGGGAGTACAGCGATGGGCGACCCCCAGTCTTTGGTTGCCTTCCTTCAGGGCGACCTCTTGCCCCATGCCGCTGGGGAGGAGGCATACCTGTATCCGGCGGTTGACCCTCTGGTAAAGGAATATGGGCGGCCCACCGCGACCATGATGGTGGACCACGAGTACATCAAGCGCTACATCGCGCAGATCGCGGCGGCGGTCCAGGCGCTGGCGACCGCCGCCCCCGATGCGCGGGCGGCGCAGCAGTCTGCGCTGCAGCGGCTCTGTTTGCAGCTGGAGGCCATCCTGCTTGTCCATCTCGACAAGGAAGAGCGGGTCTACCTGCCGCTGTTTGAAGCGCATCTTTCGCCGGAAGTGCAGCAGCAGATTCTGGATGGAATGCACGAGGGTTAGGCCGCGTGGGTGCGCCGATTGTTCGCATCGGTGGTTCTGTAGGCCCATACGCCGGAGTCTATCGGCATCGCCCTCCGCCCCAGCAGAACGATAAAGCCCAGACCAAGACTAAGGATGCCGAGAACAGTGTAGGCGAGGCCCACCAGCGCCCAACCGAAGACCAGCAGCAGGATGCCACCAATGACTGCGACACAGGCTCGTGCATGGTCTCTGCTCCACTGGGGCAGCACCTCTGTGGGTGCGCACTGAGTTGCGCTGCTGGCTTCGGGCCTTGTGCTGCCCATTAGTTTGCGCCGCTGGCTTTGCTAGGGCTTCGCCTATGCGCCTGCTCGGCTGGCGCTCACCTAGCTGCCCTGCATCTGACTACCGCACATCATCCTCGCACGTCCTCGCCCACTCTGGCTGCCGTCGCGCCACTCGCGCAACCTAGCTGCCGCCCACCTGCTGCTGCGCGCTCTCGCCTAACCCTCCGCTACCCTCTGGCCACGCCCTTTCCCCGCCTGCCCTCTGCGGTCAATGCGGCACACTCGCACCGCCTTGCTGTCGCACACTCTCGCCTACCCTGGTTACCGCGCACCCTCCGCACGCCCTCGTGACACTGCTGCTCACTTGGCTTCCGCTCTGCGCCCCGCGCCGCGCTCACCTACCCTCGCAGCCCGCCGCCGCCGCGCTGCCCCAAGCATCTCGCCGCCGATCCCACACACCATCCGCCATGCCCCCTCGCCCCTAACTCCTCACTGGCCTCGGTCAGCAGGCAAGCAGGCGGATCACCCCGGCAGAGGGCGTGGCAGTGGGTAGGGCAGGCGGGGTCGGCGGCGCTGCTGCTCTCGATCGCTACTACTCGACACTTTCATGGACGGCACGAGCCTGCTGGCGTTTCCTGGCCGCTGCGGGGCCGCTGCGATATGTTGTGCCTTAGCCGCTACCCTCCGCACTTCCTCGCCACACCCTCCGCGTCCCTCTTGCCGTCGCCGCGCCGCACTCGCACCCTGGCGGTCGCGCTTCGCCTGCCTGCTGCCGCCCGCCTGCTACCGCGCACTATCGCCAGCAGCCGCGCCACTATCTCCCATTGGGAGCGTAGAGGTCTCTGCTTGTACGTAGCTACAGCCTGTGTTACAATCGGCTAGCCTGAGCAAAAGGCCGGTTGGCAAAGTTATGTCGAGAGGCACTAATATTGCTTGATGAGGGCCGGTATCAACTTTCCAGTAGCACACCTTTACCACATCGCAGATGAGAGGAGAAGCTATGTCCCTACAACGATCCGACAGCACCAGAGCAGAAGATGAGAACGCCCCAGTAATCCCACACAAAGAGACGGCAGGTGGCGCTGGTTCGCTTGAGGCGGCAATTGAGAACGAGCCGAATAAGGTCAAGCGGGTACTGAAGGTGTTGGGGCCTGGCCTGATTACTGGCGCTTCCGATGATGACCCCTCCGGCATCGGCACTTATAGCACCGCGGGCGCGTCGCTAGGTTTCAGTACCCTCTGGCTGGCACTGGTAACCTACCCGATGATGGCGGTGGTGCAATTCATCTGCGCCAAGATCGGCATGGTCAGCGGTCAGGGTCTCGCTAGCATCCTGCGTAATCACTACTCGCGCTGGGTGCTTTACCCCGCCGTCCTCGCGCTGGTGGTTGCCAACACCATCAATGCGGGTGCGGACATTGGCGCGATTGCTGCCGCTATCAACCTGCTGTTGCCCATTCCTATCTGGGTGATGATCATCCCCATCAGCCTGCTCATCCTCACCCTGCAGATCTGGGGTTCCTACCGTCTGATTGCCAATATCTTCAAGTGGCTGACCCTCGCCCTGTTTGCCTATATCGGCTCCGCCTTCTTCTCTAATCCCAATTGGAGCGATGTGCTGCACGGCACCCTCATCCCCAGCTTCAGCTTCGATGGTCACTTCTTGTCCATTCTGGTCGCGATTCTTGGCACGACCATCTCACCCTACCTCTTCTTCTGGCAGGCCGACCAGGAAGTGGAGGAGGAAATCAGCAGGGGCCGCAAGCGGCTCTGGGAGCGCAAAGGTGCGACCGACAAGGAGTTGAAGTACGCAGTCTGGGATGTGAACATCGGGATGCTCTTCTCCAACCTGGTGATGTACTTCATCATTCTGTCAACCGCCGCCACACTGTTCACGCATGGCAAGCACGATATTCAGTCGGCTACCGATGCGGCGCAGGCGCTGCAGCCAATCGCGGGCGCTGCCGCCGGGCTACTGCTGGCGTTGGGGCTGATTGGCAGTGGCCTGCTGGCGGTGCCGATCCTGACCGGCTCCGCTGCCTACGCGGTGGCCGAGATGTTTGGCTGGCGGCACGGCCTCGACGAGAAGCCGGGCCGCACCAAGCAGTTCTACGCCGTAATCGCCGCCGCCACCATTATTGGGATGCTGATCAACTTCGTCGGCATCAACCCGATTGACGCGCTGTTCTGGACCGCCGTGATCAATGGTGTCCTCGCCCCGCCGCTGCTGGTGATCATCATGCTGGTTGCCAACAACAAGACAGTAATGGGCAAGCGGGTCAACAATCGCTGGAGCAATGCGGTGGGTTGGCTGACTACCGCAGTGATGTTCGCGGCAGCGATCGGGTTGTTCCTTACCTGGGGACAATTACCTACAATCATTCGTGCCGCAGCGCGGCCAGTGGATCGAGGCGGGCGGCGCGGTGGGCGGGGTAGAGGCCAGCCAGCAACCCGATGAACGCGGCGAAGACCAGCGCCCCCACAATTAGCGTAGCGTTGACCTGGAAGATCTGCAGGTTGACGTAGAAGCCCTGCGACTCCAGATAGCGTTTAGCCCCCAGCGGCAGCAGTTCGTGCTCAGTCAGCCGCGCTGCTAACCGGCGCGCCGCAGGTCTCGGGTTGAAGGTAGAAGCTGGAGCGCCGAGGGAGGGCGCACTATCCGATGCGCCCTTCCTCGGTTTTTGCTAGGGCCTCAAACCGATGCTACGGGCTATGGTCGGTGGCTGATACCCTCGTACACGATCTGGGCCATCTGGTCGCGGCGGATGCTCTGGTTGGGCTGGAAGGTGTGGTCGGGGTAGCCATCAATGGTTATAATTGGCATAGATGCAGGGTGGCAGGCCGCAATGAATTGCGCCTCTGCAATGTGTGGCTGATGTAGGGGCTTGATTTATCACCCCATAGGCATCAAATTAAGGATACGACTAGCAGTAGTGACACAGTTCCATTGGTATTAATGTAAGAGGTGACAAACGCAGGCTCTTCTGGTAAAATGTTGTTAAGCAACAAACCACACCAAAAGGAGCCTGCTCATGGATAATATAACACAACTCGATGCTAGCTTGCAGCATCTCTTCGGCGACTTTGCCGACCAACTGGCCCGCGATACCAACTTCATCAAGCGCCAAGCCAAGTTCAGTGGCGCTAGCTTCGCTAAAACCCTGGTCTTTGGCTGGCTGCGTAATCCCGCTGCTTCCCTGACCTCCTTGTGCGAAGAGGCCTTCAGCTTTGGCACTGACGTTCATAACCAAACCCTCGACCAGCGCTTTAGTGCGGAAGCGGCCACCTTCATGCGCCAAATGCTCGAAGCGGCAGTCGCCCGCCTGCTGACTGCTGAACCAGCTGACTGGGCCTTGCTGGCCCAGTTTAACGGGGTCTACCTGCTCGATGCCACCACCATCAGCTTGCCTGCTGAACTGGTGGCCCAATGGCCGGGCGCAGCCAACCAGTACATTAACATGACCGCCGGGCTGAAGCTAGAAGTGCTGCTCGAACTGTGCAGCGGGGAGTTGCGCTTGCGCTTCTACCCCGCCCGCCAACATGAAAGCAACACTGAGTTCAATACTACTGACTTGCCGTTGGGCAGTTTGCGCCTGGCTGACCTGGGCTACTTCAGCTTGAAATTGTTCGCCCAGTTCAACCGCGAGGGTCGCTACTGGCTCAGTCGTTGGAAGGTTGGTACGCTGATGTACCGCGCAAGCGGCCAGCGTCTCCATCCGGCAGAGCGATTCGCCGCACCGGAGCATCAGCTCGATTTGCCGCAGTTGGCAGCGACATTGCGCAAAGAGCCGCTGCCCACCCATCTTGGGCATCGCCAGATGACGATTTATCATCACGAGCCGATGGCCGTGGTGCTGTTCGTCTTCGAGCAGGATGGCCAATTGACCGACCATCAGGCCAGCGGTGTAGTAACTATCTACCTTATCGAAGGCGCAGTGAAGGTTACAACCGCCGTACATACCTACGATTTGTCGCCAGCAAGTATGGTCGCGCTTGCCCCGGCGTGAAGCACAACGTGCTGGCGAAGCAGCCCAGTACGATACTCCTGACTGTCTGCCTCGAACTTACGGCGGAGGGTAATGGGTGAAAGTTTCGTCGCTCCTGCGTCTGGAAGAGGTCGCTGTGTGCCTGCCGGGTGATGTAATCAGCAGTGCGGGCCGCGATCGCCTCGATGGTGAGGCTGGGGTTGACCGCTGCACTGGTGACGAACACTGAGCCATCGCAGATAAACAGGTTAGGCACATCCCAACTGCGGCACCACTGATCCACCACACTTTGGCGCGGGTCGCTGCCCATGCGACAAGCGCCGAGCAGGTGGGCGGTATCCTCAGTCACCCAGGTCACTTCCGCACCCGCTGCCTCCAGGATCTGACGCTGCTTCTCGATGCCAGCCTTGATCAGCTTGCGATCGTTGTCGCCCCAACTGAAGGTGACGCGGGCGATGGGCAGGCCGTACTGGTCCCGCTCATCAGGTTCGAGGGTGATAGTATTGCCATCGGCGGGCAGGCACTCGCCAACTATCCCCCAACCGGCATAGTGATTATAGTCGAGCATGAAGTGGCGCAGCCGCTCCCCCCATAGGCCAAGGCTGGCCGCCGCCTGCCTGGCGAACCCGATCGGGAACGTGCCGATCGGCTCGATGGTGTAGCCACGCAGGTAATCGTTGGCCGGGTCGGTCTCGTAGAAATCCTGGGAGATCGCCAGGGTGGGCGGAGCCTTGTACTGGTAAACCATTTCGCTGAAGCGACCATAGACGCTGTGGGCGGGGTGGACCATCAGCCCCTTGCCGACCAGCCCGCTGGAGTTCGCCAGGCCGTCAGGATGGCCCGCTTGCGCCGAGTTGAGCAACAGGCGCGGGGTCTCAATCGAGTAGCAGGAGAGGATGATCAGCGCGGCGGCCTGTTCCTCCTCGTGCTGCTTGCCATCGTCGGTGCTGCGAATGTAGCTGACGCTACGGGCGCGGCCCTGGCGGTCGAGGTTGACGCGGGTTGCCATGCAGTTGGCGCGGATCTCCGCCCCGGCCTT
>QHBQ01000045.1 GCA_003243865.1 Candidatus Chloroheliales bacterium
GTATCGCCCGCCTCGACCTGCATCTCACCAATACCAGCCAGGATCAGGGCAATGGTGCCACCAGCGAGCGGAAGCAGGCGGCGGATGAGCGTGGGTAGAGCGAGCGGGGTAGCGGGCCGAGTCTCAGCTTGAGTAGCGGTCTGGTCGTTAGTGATTTCCAGAGCGGGGAGGGGTGCAGTTCGACGAATGTGCTGCTTGTTGGCGGCTTGCGGGGCGGGGGTAGGCTCCGCTTCGAATTGCGACATCACACTACTCCTCAGCGAAGGATTATTGCAACAACGATAAAAGCTGGCCCGCAGGGCGTGCGCCACCCGCCCCTACGCCCAAATCCAGCAGCTCTTAAACAGCCTCTAACCTGATACTAACCGCATCGCTAGGCAATAGCCATAACTTGCCAGGCTTGTGTACGCCGATGGCGCTGCGGGTGGCGCGGTTGCCATCGTAGCTGATCAGCACCCGCTCTTCGCCAACCACGGTTTCGAGGTGGACAGGGCGACCCCATAGCTGGTAGAGGTACTGGATAGTCTTCTCCGCATAGCCGAGGTCGAGTTCCTGGTCCTCGTAGCGGTGCAGCAGGTAGAGTTCGTGGTTGCGGCGATAGTCGCCATCCTCGACCGTGATGTACGGCACGCCGAAGTTGGTCATGCTGGTAACGATGCTGTCGCGCACCTTCTCCCAGTTCTTCTCGACGATAACCCACTCGTTGCCCTCTTTGGCGTAGAGGTAGAGGTCAAGTTCCTCAATCAGCTCTTTGGTGAGATAGTTGCGCAGGAAGGAGATGTCGTTGTCTACTTCGCGCACCTCGAACAGCTTGGCGCGGCCCTGGTCAGGTATCATGCCGAGCCGCTCACGGTCTTCCTCGGTGGGGTTGTCCCAACGCTTCTCAATTGCCTCGTACATCTTCACGCCCAGGTAATAGGGATTGACATGGTAGCGGCTGGGGGCAACGACGCCCGCATTGACGGTGGCATACTCGGTGTACTCGTCGCTGGTCATCTCGAACTCGCGCATGATGCGCTGATGCCAGAAGCTGGCCCAGCCTTCGTTCATGATCTTGGTCTGCATCTGCGGCACGAAATATAGCATCTCCTGGCGGACGATGCCGATGATGTCGCGCTGCCAGTCCTCCAGCCCGCGCGCATAGTCGAGGATGAAGCGAAGCAGATCCTTCTCCGGCTCTTCGGGGAAGCGGGTGCCAGCGTCACGCTCATCTGAGTTGACCCGCTCCTTGAGTCTGCCGAGGCTGGCGCGACCGCGGTCGCGGCTGGGCGGAGGGGTATCAGGAACATCGTCTACGCCGCGCAGGTTCCAGATATCATCGTAAGCAGACTCGACCGGCTTGCTGGGGCGGTCACGCTCGGTGCGCTTCTCCGCATCGGTCAGATAGCGGAAGGAGAGGTGCGGGTCTACGTGTTCGGCGATGGATAGCACCGCATCGAGGAACTCCTCGACCTTGCGGGTGCCATGCTCGTACTCGTAATCTCGGATGCGCCCGGCGTTGAGGCTGGCAGTCTCGACCATCTGCCGGTTGGTGAAGCGGAAGTAGGCGTTGTGCTTGAAGAAATCCACATGGCCGAGGACGTGGGCGACCACCAGCCGGTTCTGGGTGAGCGAGTTGTTCTCCAGCAGGAAGGCGTAGGCGGGGTCGGCGTTGATGACCATCTCGTAGATTTTGCTCAGGCCGTAATCGTACTGCGTCTTCATCCGGTAGAACGCCTTGCCGTGCGTCCAGTGCGAGTAGCGCCCCGGCAGGCCGTAGGCACCGAACTCGTACATGATGCTGGCTGGCACCATCTCGAAGTGGATGGGGTATGGGTCGAGGCCGAACTCCTTGGCCATCGCCCACATCTGCTCAATATCTTCGCTTAGTTGCTCAACTTGTGGGTCCATAATTGTCTCCGCTAATCGGTGGGATTGTTGCCCAGGGTTGGGTCAAAGAACTTCTTCAGCGCCGGATAGACCTCGCGCTTGTCGGTGATGGTCACAGTTAGGAACTTGGGCGCGTTCAACTTGCCGAAGGCCGACATCAGTGTGCTGCTGCTGCCACGATAGCCCTCGCGGATCTCGCCGTAGCCGAAGATGTTGCACACTTCCAACAGCTTATGGACATACTGCACGCACAAGTCGTTATCCCAGGGCAGGTTATCGCCGTCGGAGAAGTGGAAGGGATATATATTCCAATCGTCGGGATTGAACCGCTCCTGGATGATCTTGAGCGCCAGTTCGTAGGCGGATGACACCTGGGTGCCGCCGCTCTCGCCCTTGTGGAAGAACTCGTCCTCGCTCACTTCCCGCGCCTCGGTGTGGTGGCTGATGAACACGACCTGGACGTTGTTGTACTTGGTGCGCAGGAAGCGCACCATCCAGAAGTAAAAGCTGCGGGCGATGTACTTCTCGAACTCGCCCATGCTGCCGCTCACATCCATCATCGCGATCACCACCGCATTGGAGTGGTATCGAACGCGCTGATCCCAGGTCTTGAAACGCAGGTCTTCCTGGTGTAGGTCGCCGAAGCGGGGATTGCCCCGCGCGGCGTTGCGCTTGATATTCTCGCGGATGGTGCGGCGCTTGTCCAGGTTGGGCATAATGCCGGTGCGGCGCACGTCAACAAACTCGACCGTCTCAGACTCGACCTCAGTCTGCTTCTTCTCCTCAAGATAGGGCAAGCCCAGATCCTCGAACAGCAGGGCGGCGAGTTCGTCAACCGACACCTCAGCCTCGAAGTAGTCGTAGCCGGGCTGATCGCCCGCCTCGCCGGAGCCTTTGCCCGCGCCCTTGCCCTTCGGGTTGCCAGCCGGGCCAAGCACATCGCCGACTTTCGAGTCGCCGTCACCCTGGCCGCTGTGCTCGCCGCTGTTAGGGTCGAAGCGGAAGCGATACTCATCGAGTGAACGGATCGGCACTTTGATTACCTTCTTGCCGTCGCTGAGAATGATGTTCTCATTGGAGACAATCTGGCCCAGGTTCTTTTTCAGCGCCTCTTTAATCTTCTCCTTGTGCCGCTGCTGGTCAATCGGCCCCTTGCGATGCAGCGACCAGTCGTGCTGGGAGATCGAGGCGGAGCCGGGTTCGAGATAGGAGTTACTGTTCATGGTATGCCGCCCTGTTCTTCAGTTAGCTGAACCCTGCCCAACCAGTTCCGTTTCTTCGCTTGAAAGCTGCGGTGGGGGTACAGGTACAGGCAAGCCATCTTCCGCTATCCCCTCAAGATGAAACTGCATCGCCTCTAGCATATAGTTCAGCGTCTCCGGCACGGTATCGCCAACCGTGAACACGCCGGGCAGTTCGGGGCAGTAGGCAGAGTAGTTCTCTCCAGCTTGTCTTATAACTATACGATATACGTACTCATTCATCGCCATTCCTCCTCTGGTATTTGGGCGGCTTTCATGATGCTACGGAAGATGCCAGGGTCAACGTCACCGCCTAGCTTATGAACAGGAACAGTTACAGCTCCAGGTTTGACTGGATGGTTGAAATGCCAGTGGCTACCTTTGATCCGCACGCGATATCAACCATCTTTCTCTAGTATCCTGATAACCTCACGAACCTTCTTGATGATTGGCATATCCAACCTTTATGACAACACTGGGAGTACGGCTTGCCGCACCCCCAGCCGTGTAGTGCATTCGAGTTGCCATTTAGCGGTTCAGCAAACTCCCCACGTACTTGAGCAGTTCGTTGGCGCTGGCGGGGGTGTAGCCGTGTTCCTCGACCAGCCGATTGATGACCTCGTTCACCTTCTTCAGTTGCTCCGGGTCGGGGGTGCGCGAGGAGGTGGTAATCTTGACGATGTCGCGCAGGTCGGCGAACAGCTTCTTCTCGATGGCCTCCTTGAGTCGCTCGTGCGAACTATAGGAGAAAGCTTGGCCGCGCCGCGCCAGGGTGCTGATGCGGATCAGGATCTCCTCGCGGAAGGCCTTCTTCGCGTTCTCGCTGATGCCGATTTGCTCCTCAATCGAGCGCATCAGTTGCTCGTCCGCCTCCATCTCCTCTTCGGTGATGGGGTCCTTCAGCTTCTGCTTGTTGCAGTAGGCTTCCACGTTGTCGAGGTAGTTGTTGAGCAGGTTGCGGGCGGCTTCCTCGAACGAGTAGACGAACGCCTTCTGCACCTCCTTCTTGGCGATCTCGTCGTACTCCTTGCGGGCTTCGGCGATGAAGTTCATGTACTGTTCGCGCTGCTCCTTGGTGATGCTGGTGTGTTGCTCCAGGCCGTCGCGCAGGGCGCGCAGCGCATCAATCGGGGTGATGAACTCCACCCCTTCCTTGACCAGCGCGCTGGAGAGGCGGTTGATGACGTAGCGCGGGCTGATACCGTCCATGCCCTCGCGGGTGGCCTCATCCTGTAGCTCCTTGACATCCTTCTGCTTGAAGTCGTCAACGTCCTCGCCATCGTAGAGCTTGAGCTTCTTCATCGGACTCATCCCCGCCTTCTTCGAGGCTTCCAGGCGGGTGAGCACCGCAAAGATGCTGACGACGCGCAGGGTGTGCGGTGCGATATGCACCTTCTGCAAGGCACTCTGCTTCAGCAGCTTCTCGTAGATGCGCACCTCGTCGCTGACCCGCAGATTGTACGGCACCTTGACCAGAATGATGCGGTCTTGCAGCGCCTCGCTCTTGCGGTTGCCGACGAAGGCGTTGTATTCGCTCTCGTTGGTGTGCGATACCACCACCTCATCGGCGTAGATCATGCTGAAGCGGCCGGTCTTGATGTTCTGCTCCTGCGACAGGGTGAGCAGCACGTAGAGGAACTTCTCATCCGACTTGAGGATCTCGATAAACTCCATCATTCCGCGATTGGCGATGTTGAGTTCACCATCGAAGCGATAGGCGCGCGGGTCACTCTCGCTGCCGACCTCGCCGATGGTGCTGAGGTCAATGCTGCCAACCAGTTCGGAGACATCCTGGCTCTTGGGGTCGGACGGGGTGAAGGTACCAATACCAATGCGGGTCTTCTCGCTGAGAGCGAGGCGGCGCACCGGCACCTTTTCGATGTGGCCGTCGTAGATATGCTCAAGGTCGTAGCGGCAACGGGGGCAGAGATCGCCCTCGATGTAGACGCCATACTCGCGCTCGATGTCGGCCCGCAGGCTCTCGGGGATGAGGTGGAGCGGCTCCTCGTTCATCGGGCAGTCGCGGATGGCGTAGAGCGCGCCCTGCTCGGTGCGGGTGTACTGCTCCAGGCCACGCTTGAGCAGGTTGACGATGGTGGACTTACCACCGCCCACCGGCCCCATTAGCAGGAGGATGCGCTTACGCACCTCCAGCCGCTGCGCGCCGGAGCTAAAATACTCAACCAATTGCTGGAGCGGGCGCTCAAGCCCGAAGATCTCCTCATCGAAAAACTTGTAGTGGGTATCCCCGCGCTTGCCAGTCTCCACCCCGTCGGCCATCAGCATATCGTAGATGCGGGCATGGGCAAGCTGCGCGACGCGCGGGTTGCGGGTAACGATCTCGAAGTAGTCGGAGAACGT
>QHBQ01000257.1 GCA_003243865.1 Candidatus Chloroheliales bacterium
CCACTGCAACCAACTAAGCCCCCAGCGGCAACCAACTAAGCCCCCAGCGGGGGTTGGGGGAGAAATGTTGCCCAGCCACAAGGCCGCCCCAGCCACCTAGCATAGAGCGCCCAAATGAGCATGACTGGCGCTTCGAGCTTTCTCCCCCAAACCCCCGCTGGAGGCTTAGTTTAGTAGTGGTTCGAGCTTTCTCCCCCAAACCCCCGCTGGAGGCTTAGATTAGCGGCGCTTCAGGGGGCCGACTTAGATTAAAGCAAGATTAGAAGGTGAGGCTAGCGGATAACTTTGTAACGCTGCCTGTGTAATTTCTTCAGAACTGCAGTTGCCGCCAACAAACAAACAGCTATACCAAATTCGTGGGGAGAGGAAAGGCGTCTCGTCGGTCGGTGACGCCGATACCAGAATGATTAAACCTAAGCGCTTTGCCCGAGCCTTGCTCAGCCTGTTTTCCATCGTTGTAGTTGTAGTAGCTCAATCAGCATCTGGCCCCGCTACGGCGTCATCCCCTAACATGGCATCGTCCCCTAACGGCGTCACTTACTGCGACGACATCCACGCTGAGTACCCAGGGATGGTCAAGGTCGGCAGCATCTACTATACTTACTACAGCGGATTCAGCTGCGCCTGGCAGATCTACTATGCCACCAGCACCGACGGTATCCACTTCAACAAACAAGGGCGGATCAACATTAGCAACGACTGGTCAAGCCAGCGGGCCTACCCGTTCGTAATCTATGAAGATGGGCGATTCAAGATGTATTACGGTGGCGGCTATCCCTACCAGATTGGCTATGCCGAGAGCAGCGATGGAGTTAACTTCACTGCCCTGCCTCAGCCAGTGCTGGCCAAAGGTAACGACGGCGATTGGGATGCTGACCAGGTGCTGCGCCCCTCAATTATCGAGACTACCAGCCTCAACCCCAGCCTGCGGCAGCAACTAGACCTTGCCCCAACCACCAGTCGGCTCTATATGATGTACTACAACGGTTTGGGGGCGGGCGACTCGGCGGTCGGCCTGGCCTACAGCACTGACGGGATTACCTGGCAGCGCTATAGCGCGAACCCGGTCGTGACCTCAACCGCCGGCATCTATACCAGTTTCGATCTAGTGGCGAATGGCACCAGCTACCTCTACTACCACACCCAAGATGCCATCTATCTCACCCTAAGCTCCGACGGAATCCACTTCACACCCTACTCCAGCGACCCCATCCTCAGTCCCTCTGGGTCAGGCAACTGGGATGCTGGGCTAGTCTACGGTATGTTCGTCCGCCAGGCCGACGACGGCAGCTACACGATGTACTACAATGGCATCCCTGCGCCTAACGCCGACTACGGGATGATCGGGATTGCTTCCAGCCCCGACCTCATCCACTACACTCCCCGTGCCGACAATCCGGTAATTACGGTAGGCAACACTCCGGCCAACTTTGCCGCCGTAGCTTTGCTCGATGGTCAGATCAGCGCGAGCTGGCACGATGTCGTCACCGATGCCCAGTCCTACGCGCTGGATTATGGGGTGGAAAGCGGGGTGTACACCGCTTCGCTGGATGTAACCGGCCGGGAGGAGGTGAGCTTCGCACCACCCGAAAGTGGCAACTACTACCTTACGGTGATCGCCACCACCGATGGCCAGGCGGGCCACCCCGCCGCCGAGCGGATGGTGCAGGTACAGCTGCCTTCCACTCCGCTGCCAGCCACTGCAACGGCGACTGCTACATCGGTACCAGCTACAGACACACCAACTTCCACAAACACGCCAGCGCCAATCACAAACACGCCAACTTACACAAACACGCCAACTTACACGCCCACGCCACCGGCGATAACGCCGACCGATTGTCCGAACCCGTTCATTGACATCACTGGCAGTATCTTCTATACCGCCATCCATTACCTGGACTGCCGCGGCGCAGTTGATGGCACCGACGCTACCCACTACTCACCTGCTGGCACCAGCACCCGTGGCCAGTTCGCCAAGGTTGTCGTACTCAGCTTTGGACTCCCGCTCTTCACCCCGCCCGGCAGCCCTGACTTCACCGATGTGCCACCCAGCCACTTCGCGTACGCCTACATCGAGACCAGCTACCACGCAGGCATCCTTGGCGGCTTCGACGCTGGCAGTTGCACCGCACACGGAACAGCTTACCCTTGCTACTTGCCGAATATCCCGATAACTCGTGGGCAACTTACCAAGCTGGTGGTTGACGCCGCCCACTACCCGCCCTACACCCCAACCGGAGGTAGCCAGGACTTCACCGATGTGCCACCCACCAACGTGTTCTACACCTCAATCGAGACTGCCTACCACATGGGCGTGGTGTACGGCTATCCTGACAACACCTTCCGACCGGGCGACAACATCCGTCGCGACGAAATGGCGGGAATTGTCTACAAAGCTATCAATACACCCTAGTACAGCAGAGCGAACAGCAGTTCGCCCCCTACGGAAACGTGTCTGGAACGGACACAGCTGCGTAACTCCCGTAAAAATGCAACTGGCAGCGGACCAAAGTTCTCAGCATAACGGGCGGCAAACTCGTCGAGGGTGTAGCGGTGCGCCTGGGGGCCATGATGCTCGATGGCGTAGACAGCGGCGAGGCTGCCCAGCCGCCCGGTCACTGCCACCGGGTAGTTGTTGACCAGCCCCTTGACCACCCCGGCAATATAGGCGTCGCCGCCGCCAGTGGGGTCCTGCACCTGGGTGGGGCGGGCAGGGGGGATGTTGACCCGTGTACCCTCGTGCAGCACGAACGAGCCTTCCGCGCCGAGGGTGACGAACACGTATTTGGCGTACTGGGCGATGTCCTGTGGGCTGAGGGCGGTCTTGTTGCGGATCATCTCATACTCGTAATCGTTGCTGACCACCGCGTACGCGCCACGCAGCCCGGCGGCCAACTCCTCGCCACTCATGCGCACGATTTGCTGGGTAGGGGCGTAGAAGTAGGGGATGCCTAGCTCCTGGCACTCGTGAGTCGTCTGCAAAATGCCTTCCGGCGAACTGGGGCCAACAATAACCATGCCTATATTGGTGGCATCTACCGCGCTGTCCTTCAGCGATATGTCGGCAGTACGGTTCATTGCGCCCGGATAGAAGCCGGTGATCTGATTATCGCTCAGGTCGGTGGTGATGAAGCAGGAAGCGGTGAATTCGTCAGCGATGACTTTGGTCAGGCAGGTATCAACCCCTATTGCCTCCAGCCAGGTGCGATAGCCCGCGAAATCCTCGCCGACAGTGGCGAACAGTTCGGGCCGTTCGCCGAGCAGGCCGAGGTTGTAGCTGATGTTGCTGGCAACCCCGCCGTATTGCTTCTTCAGCGACTCGACCAGGAAGCTGACGCTCAACATATGCACCTTGTCGGGCAGGATGTGGTCCTTGAAGTAGCCGGGGAAGACCATGATGTTGTCGTAAGCAACCGAGCCGGTGACGATAACCCGCTTGGATTTAAGATTGTAGATTGTAGATTGTAGATTGTTCACTGCTTTCCTTTGCTGTTCCGGTAGAGACGGACGCGCCCGCTCTGGCGGCTACTCCTCCCCCATTGGGGGAGGCTGGGTGGGGGAAGCGCGGCTAAAATCGAAGGGCTGTTTGAAGATGCCCTGCTCGGTGATAATCGCGGTGATGTAGCGGGCGGGAGTCACGTCGAAGGCAGGGTTGGCGGCGGCCACGCCGGGCGGAGCGATGCGCTGGCCCGCCAGTGCGGTCACTTCATCTGGGGAGCGTTGCTCAATGGGGATGCGGCTACCGTCGAGGATGGCAGGGTCAATCGTGCTGCTAGGGGCGGCGACATAGAAAGGTATGCTGTGAGCGCGGGCCAGCACCGCCAGGCCGTAGGTGCCGATCTTGTTGGCGGTGTCGCCATTGGCGGCGATGCGGTCTGCGCCAGTGATTACCAGGTCTACCTTGTCCTGCACCATGAAGTAGGCAGCCATACTGTCGGTAATCAAGGTCATTGGTATGCCCGCTTGCTGCAACTCCCAGGCGGTCAGCCGCGCTCCCTGTAGCAGAGGGCGGGTTTCGCCGACGTAGACGTGGATACCCTTACCCGCATCGTGTGCCGCACGGATGACTCCCACCGCGCTGCCATAGCCGGTGGTTGCCAGCCCGCCCGCGTTGCAGTGGGTCAGGATGTTGGCGGCGACGGGGACGAGGGTCGCGCCATGCGCCCCCATCGCGCGGCAGGCAGCGTCATCCTCTGCCTCGATTGCCTTCGCCTCGGTCAGCAGGCCCGCCCGCACTGCGGCCACATCGCCTCTATTAGCTAGCCGCGCCGCCAACTGGCGCATTCGGCTCAAGGCCCAGAACAGGTTGACCGCTGTAGGGCGGGTCTCGGCCAGGTCGGCAATCGCCTGCTCCAGATCACGGTGCAAGGCGGCGGTATCAGCCGCCCGGCTCTGCAATGCGGCGAGGGCGACACCATAGGCGGCGGCCACACCGATAGCAGGCGCCCCGCGCACCTTCATCGTCTTGATCGCAGCGGCCAGTTCGCGGTAGTCGCGGCAACGCAACTCGCGAACCTCCAGTGGCAGGCGGGTCTGATCAATCAGCCCGATCGCCGCTTCGTTATCCTCCCACCAAACCGGCCTCAAGATTGGCCCTCCAACTCGCTAAACATGAGTTACCCCAATTTATGCGACTAATAAACACAGCAACGGCAAAAAGCCCGATCAGGGGCTTTTTCTTAGGGTACAGCCAAATATTACCAGATCGGCAGCATATAAAGCAAGAGCTGACCGCGGCGGGCTGTTATTCGCCCCCTTGACGCTGGCGGTGATGCTTATCTTATAATATGGCTAATATGCATAGTCGTGATAGGGGCATATGTCCTGCTTTTCAAGCCGCCGATGAGGGCAAGACGATGAAGTGCAGCATTTGGGGGTGCAACAACCAGCAATGAAGTTCTGTGGCGAGTGCGGCGCGGCGTCGCACTCGGTGGTGCCAAGTTCGGCGGGCCTGCCCGCCGACGACTACTACTCGCAGGCCAGCCTGCTGCGGGCGCAGGGTCAGGCGCTGGCGCTGAAGGGTGACGCGGCGGCGGAGCAGAGTCTGGTGCAGAGCATTAACACCCTGGAGCAGCACGAGTACCCCGCCGACCTGGCCCTCTCCTGTCGCACCTACGCCGCGTTCCTTAGCGAACATGGGCGCGAGGGTGAGGCCCGCCGCTGGCAGGCCAAGGCCAGCACTGCGCTGCTCGAAGCGCATATCCGCGACTCCAGCGCGTCGCCGGCCCAGATGCTGCCGGTTACTACGTCTATGCCGGGGGCCGAAACAAGCAGCTCACACTAGTATTGCCTCAGCCATCCTCATCGCACGTAGCGGTTACTTGACCCTCACTTTGGCGGCCCCATTTGTTCAGCCCCCAGGCGGCCCAGCAGCACCTCGAACTTCGTACCCTTGTTCTCCGGGTGATATTCGAAGCGCTGGCGCTCGAAATACTGTACAAGGTAGGCCTTGCCGTCGTCCTTGCTGGTTTCCATGAATGGCTGTGACAACGGGTAGCCAAACTGAGCCAGACCGCCTAGCTGTTGCCAGAAGCGGGCGATCGCCTGCCCTCCCACGCTGCTGTCGCCGAGGGTGTGCTGGGTCTGTGGAAACCAGGGCAAGCCGTTGTTGGGGTTGGGTATGGGGTGGAAGGGTGGGTCTGTTCTCCCCTTGACCGCTTGAACGCCCAAGAGGCCCAACAACACATCGTTGGGTGCCTGGTTCTCTGGGTGTTCCTCGAAGCGCGCCCGCTCGAACCATTGCACCTTATAGGTCCTGCCGTCGGTCAGCGACACCTCCTCGTGCTTGTCACTGATCGGCAGCCCGTTAATGTACAAGTTGTCCTCGTATGAGCGATCGTCGTACCATGTCGTCAGGAAGCGATCGGTCACCACGTGTCCGCTCTCCGCAAAACCGTAGCTACCACCACTCAAGGATTCCAGTGTAGATGGCGCTAGCGTACGATCCACCTGCCCATTACCCTGGCTGGCGATCTGGAGCATTGCTTTGGGGTCTGAAGACGCCACCTGGGCCACAAGTTGTGGCGTCACCGGCACATCGTGATACACTGCGTCCTCTCCGTTGCCGTAACCTTCGCCGAGGCTTGTAACCATCTCGATGGTCATGGTACCAGTGCCGGTGCCATGCACCTGCACGGTGGTTGGCCCAACATTGGGATAGAGAACGTACTTGCCGTCTTCCTGCACCACTACCTGGGAGCCTGGAATCTCTTGTACAACTGTGCCATCGGGCAACACCCCAGCACGCCTGCCCTGTGCATCAACCACCAGTGGTACGGCTGGCGAGTGTACACCCAGCAGGCTGAGGTTAAATCCCCCGCTCTGTAGGCGTTTCACGATTTCCC
Source organism: Candidatus Chloroheliales bacterium (assembly GCA_003243865.1). The sequence continues at coordinate 6,348 of QHBQ01000257.1, forward strand.
CTACCCATGGCCCGATATTGTAGCATTCTTTAGCGCCGGGGTAGTCGTTGCGCAGAACCCGCCACAGACCAGTGATGATGCCAGTAATCCCGCCCACTATACCGGGGACAGACTTGAGTATTGCTTGGCCGATTTTGCTGGCCTGGCAAGCAACATCCTTGCACGTGTAGGCACCCATCGCGCCCGCATATGAATTAAGCATCACTTTGGCGACGTTTCCTGAAGGAAACCCCCCAGCTAGCGTACTTGCGATCAGAGTGCTGCACTTAGCAAGCTGGTCGGAGCCTTCGACCACCTCAATGTCCTGGCTCCAGTCCAACCCGCCAGTGCCGAGCGCGGGCTGAATGTGGACACTAAGGTGACCGGGATGCGCCGCTTTAGTGAAATACGCATTGATCGTGATCCGCCAACTCTCCGGCTGGCCCAGCAGTATTTGTACAGGGGTGATGCTGGAGTCCTGATCCAGGGTGAAGGAATGTGGACCCATATCATCTCCCGCGAGGTTGTACTGGCCATTATAGCTCCACATCGCGGCGTTGACGCGCTGCGTTCCATGGTTCTCGATGGTCAGCTTAATACGCACTGGCTCCAACGTATGTACTGGCCCAGGTGACTTATCTGCTGGGGCTACCTCGGCCTGGGTAACTACCAATTGAATGCCAGACGGGGCGGGTCCGTACTCCCACGTATCATCGAGCGGCAACTCGCCACCATACAGCGGCAGCTGTGGAGGTGCTAGCACGCCTATGGACGTAGCTTGAAGCGGGCCACCACTTTGAGGTTCGTCGGTTGTCATTGCCCTAACCCTGAAGAGGACTGGCAATCCGCCACCTCCAAGGTTCAACGTCTGCACGGACAGGCCGTTCGTCGTCTCACCGCCGAAGAGGACTAGGCGACCACGTACTTTGTCATAGATCAAGCCAGCTCGGAAGCGCTCTGGAGGAGCTACATCGGTCCGAGCCTGTGTCCAGGTCGTCCCATTGTACTCCCATGTGTCGTTGTAGTTTAGATTTCCGTTGTTCGGCAAAGACGCGTCGAAGCCTAGGCCGCCGAAGAGAACCATGCGGTGCCGACCAGCGTCGTAAGCCAGTGCTGGCATCTCGCGCGTGGGCGGGGCAGCAGCGGGGTGCACCTGCTGCCAATCCCGGCCATCGTATTCCCACGTGTCATTAGTATCATACACACTCTTGACCCAGCCCCCGAAGAGGACGATCCGGCCTCGGTCCGCATCATACGCCATCGAAGCGAGTGTTCGACCCGGCACCGACGAGGTCTGCTTCTGGACCCAAGAGATCCCATTGTATTCCCAAGTATCGTTTAGTGGGTCGCCTCCGTCGCGAGGGGAGCCGCCAAATAGCACGGTAACCTTGCGTCGTGAATCGTAGGCCATTGAGTAGCTGGACCGGGGCGGCGGAGTAGTGGTCAGGTGCATTTTGACCCAGTTATTGCCATCGTATTCCCAAGTCTCGTTGAGAGCCACTCCGCTGTTAGCGTCTGCTCCGCCGAAGAACACAACCCGTGCACGCGCGATATCGTAGGCGATTGGGGCACCGCTTGTCTCAGGCGGGTGCTGCGCAGTCTGCTTCTGCACCCAGTCGGTGCCGTCGTACTCCCAGGTTGCGCCGTTATACATTACGGAGCGTCGAAGGGCTTCGTCGTAGACTATCGAGGCATGGTTATCAGGTGGTCGGTGCGCCGGGTGCGCATCCAACCATTGCAAACCACCTGCCTGCTGAATAGGGGCCGCCTTCGCGGCCTGCTCCACAGAGACGGCAGTGCCGCCTAGCGTCGCTGGGCCAAATGCAATGAGCATTGCCAGGATCGTGAACAAGCGTTGTTTGCGCCGCTGCATGGTGTTTCCTCCTTCGTCACTTTTGTGACCCTCCCCGGCCCCCACTCGCTCACGCAAGTAGCCTTCCAGGGCGAGTGCGTGTAGACAACCTTCGGATAATTCACAATATGTTGCTGCCGGAGATTGGAGCTATTGACGCGACCATCATAGCAGAATATACAACATTTGTCAATGGCCTTTTTATCGTTTTGGAGCGAAATCAGCGAATTGAGCCTCGTAGAGTATAATCTGCCTTTATGCTCTGAAACGTTTGGTGTGAGTTAGATATCTGAGGCTAAAATTGCCAACTTTTGGCGGTATCTTGCGCCACTTCCGCTGCCCTTTGAGTGTGAGATGACTGCTAACTCACACCGAGCGTTGAAGGCAATGGTGAAACTTGCGCACTGGCTTGTATTGGTGTAGAATGGCAACATCGGCTGCGCAAGGGCGCGTAACCACGAAAGAGACCGCAGGATGAGCTACCGGATACGCCAGGCAATCGCCGCCTATTTGCTGGCATTCTTCATAAACCTGGCTCTGGCTACCAGCAACGGGGTGGGGTCGAGTGAGGCTGCAAGGCTGTGGGCGCGGCGGCCAGCGGTGGTGCTTGCCTACGACCCTGACGACATCAGTGGCGAACTCAGCCTGCCCGACGATGATGACGACGACCTCAGCTGGCTAACCGACGATAATCAGGGCGAAGACTGGAGTGGCGACGAAGCGACGGATGAGGATATAGACCTCGGCCTGCTCGCCAACCTGGTCACTGCTGCCGACCTGCCCCCCGATCCTGCGCTCGACCCCGACGGCTACACCGCCTGGTTTATCGCCAAGATGCCGCCCAAGCAAGCGCGAATGTGGCGATTGCTCCCTGACACCATCGAACTGCCGACCGACGTCGAAGCGCTACGCTGGCGGTATAACTGAATTCAAAGATTAAGGATTAAAGATTAAAGATGAAGGCGCACTTGAGGTATGCCTTTTGCATTTGCCCCTGCCGCAACACAGCAACGTCGCCCAACAGCAGCAACATTGGCGTAGGGGCGAATCGCATACGCCCACCTGAAGCGCCTGTCATGCTAATCGCAACCAGCAACGGTGAAGAGTTCCGGGGGCTGGGGGCGCCGCCCCGTTGCCGACCTGCATCAATATGGCGACAACTCGTCAAGCAAAAAGCCCCTAGCAACACATAGTTCAGGAATGTCTCATGCTCCCCAGTGCAAAAACAAAAAGGCGGCTAGCTTTGCTAGTCGCCATTGTGTTGCTCTATCTAACGGGAGCGGGGAACGAGATTCGAACTCGCGACCTTCTCCTTGGCAAGGAGACGCTCTACCACTGAGCCATCCCCGCAGGTTTTCGCCCTTGCGGTAAGCATATTTTAACCGAAACACAGATTTTTGTCAAGGCGGTTTGACCGCTTTTTGGTTATATGGATTAACATCGGCGGGTCACGTTAAGTTGACGGACGAGCAGCCAATATGTTACTATACGACAGCACAGCGCAGTGCCACCAGCAGTTCCCCCTTACTCAAAGGAGAGCAAGAGAAGATGGACTTTAATCTCACCAGCGCCCAGCAAATGCTGGTCAACACCGTCCGCGACTACGTCAGCAAGACCATCGAGCCGATTGCTATGCAGGTGGAGAGCGAGAACCACATCCCGCCCGCAGTGCTGCGCGAGATGGGCGAACTGGGCTTCTTCGGTATCCCCATTGCTGAACAATATGGTGGCCTCGATGCTGGCCTGCTCGGACATTGTCTGGTAATCGAGCAACTGGCGGGTGCAAACGCCGCATATGCCAACATCATCGGCGCGTCAACCGGGTTGGCATCCACCGCGATCAACCTGGCGGGCAGCGAAGCACAGAAGCAGCGCTGGCTACCCGCCCTGGCGGGCGGCGAGAAGCTAGGCGGCTTCGCCCTGACCGAGCCGCACGGCGCGGAGATGAGCAATCTTGGCACCGTCGCGGAGAAGGATGGCGATGGTTACAAGCTGAATGGGCGAAAAGCCTGGGTCAGCAATGGACCGGTTGCCGATACAGTAGTGGTTTTCGCCCGCACTGGCGACGGCATCAGCGCCTATGTAGTGGAGAAGGGTTGCCCCGGCTACCGCTGCGGCGAGATCGACTCGCGGATGGGGCTGCACGGCTCCTACAGCAGCGAACTCTACTTCAACGATGTCAAGCTGGCGGCGGACAACTTGCTGGGCCAGGCGGGGCAGGGTAGCCAGATTGCCACCGCGACACTTGACCGCTATCGAATTGGGTTGGCGGCCCAGGCGGTCGGCGCGGCGGACAAGCTGCTCCGCGCCTGCATCGAATACAGCAAGCAGCGCCAGCAGTTCGGCCAGCCGATCGCCGGTTTCCAGGCGATCCAGAATATGCTTGCCGATATGGCGACCGAGATCGCGATGGCCCGCGCTGGTGTCTACTTCGCGGCATGGAAGGCCGACAACGGTCAGCCGTTCGCCACCGATGCGGCGATGGGGCGCCTGTTCGCCACCGAGATGCTCAACCGCGTCGCCGACCGCGCCGTGCAGATCCATGGCGGCATGGGCTATATGAAGGAACTCTGGATCGAGCGCGCCTATCGCGATGCCAGGATGCTCCGCCTCGCCGAAGGCACCAACGACATGATGCGCCTGATTGTCGCCAATGAGCTTTTGAGATTAAGGACTAAGGACTAAGGACTAAGGAGAAAGCGGATTAGCGGCGCGTCGTCCTTAATCCTTAATCTTTAATCCTTAATCCTCAGTTCCCGTGAGGAGACTCGATGAACATAGTAGTGTGCATGAAGGAGACGCCGGATACGACTGCGGAGAAGCGGTTTACCGCCGATATGCGGCTCGACCGTGCCGCCGTGCCGGGGGTGATTAACCCCTACGACGAGTATGGCATCGAGGAAGCGCTTGCCCAGAGGGACAAGCTGGGCGGCGAGGTGACGCTGCTGTGTATGGGGCCTGAGCGCGCCGAGGAGAGCATCCGCAAAGCGCTGGCGATGGGGGTGGATAAGGCAGTGCTGATTAGCGACCCCGCGCTCGAAGGCTCCGACCTGATTACCACCGCCCGCGTGCTGGCCGCCGCGCTGAAGAAGCTGCAGTTTGACATTATTATCTTCGGCCAGGCCAGCACCGACAGCAATGGCGGAATGATGGTCGCGGCGGTGGCCGAACTGCTCGGCCTGCCCGCGCTTACCTGGGCCAGCAGGCTGACCATCGAGGGTGGCAAGGCAATAATTAAGCGCGCCCATGAGACCGGCTACGATGTGGTGGAAGCCCCTCTACCTTGCGTGGTGAGTGTCACCCAGGTCATCAATGTGCCGCGCTATCCCTCGCTCAAGGGCATCATGCAGGCGAAGCGCAAGGAACTGACCACCTACAAGCTGGCCGACCTCGGTGTCGAGGCTGGCAGCGTCGGCAGCGCAGGCGCAGGCACGAAGGTAGAGTCGGCCAACCGCGTCGTCCTCAACCGCACCCCAGAGATATTCAAAGACCCGGAGCGCGCCGCCATCTACATCGCCGACTATCTGGAGAAGCGTAAGCTAATCTAAGGTACGAGGTACGAGTAACGAGGTACGAGTAGTGAAATTACCGTACTGCTTTTCACTCGTACCTCGTACCTCGTACCTTATGCAAGGAGAACCAATGGCAACCAACAACGAGATCCTGGTAATCGCCGAACTTAGCGCCAATTATGAGCCGAAGAAGGCCACGTTTGAGATGTTGAGCAAGGCGGCAGAGTTGCAGCAGGCGAGTGGCGGCACAGTCGCTGTGCTGGCGATGGCACCCGACCCGGCCAGCCTGGCGCAGCGGTTGGGCGAGTATGGCGCGAACAAACTGTATGCCGCAACCGGCGAACACTGGGCGAAAGAAGTGGCTGGTTCGGCGGTGGATGCGATCGAGGCGGCAATCAGGGAGAGCAACCCCAGGCTGGCGCTGGCAGTCGCAAGCATCAACAGCCGCGACCTGGCCGGACGGCTGGCCGTCCGCAGCGGCATGGGCGTGCTGTGGGATGTTAGCGACATAAAGGAAGAGGGTGGCAAGCTGGTCTTCAGCGGGCCAATCTGGGGGGGCAGTTACATGGTGAACAGCAGCTTCACCCGTGATGAACCGGCGATTGTCCTGATCAAACCCAACAGTCTCACTGCCACCCGACGCCAGGGCGCACCTGCTGCCGAGGTTATCCCCCTCAACATCGAGCGCAAGACGAAGGGCGCAACTGTCACCGACAGCGTGCAAGAGGCCGGGGCAGGCGTAAGTCTGGAGGAAGCCTCTACCATCGTCAGCGGCGGGCGCGGCTTGGGCGGGCCGGAGAACTTCAAGCTGCTTGAAGACCTGGCCGAGGTGCTGGGTGCAGCGGTGGGCGCATCGCGGCCGGTAGTTGACGCGGGCTGGCGGCCCTATCGTCAGCAGGTGGGGCAGACCGGCAAGACGGTCAAGCCCAAGCTCTATATCGCGGTGGGCATCAGCGGTGAGATCCAACACAAGGTGGGGATGCAGACCAGCGAGACCATCATCGCCATCAACAAGGACCCTGACGCGCCCATCTTCGGCTTCGCCGACCTCGGCGTGGTGGGCGACCTATTCAAGATCGTGCCTGCGCTTACTGAGGAGCTAAAGCGGCGCAAGGGGATTAGCGGCTAGCGTTTTAGGCATGAGCCATGAGCCATGAGTGGAGATGTATATCACTCATGCCTCATGTTTTTCTGGCAAATCCAGCTTGCACCTATGGCAAGCGCTCGGTTATACTTATGATTGTCGTGGCAGCGCTTCCACAAAGCGAAGCCAGCGGCAACCAACATATAAACAAACT
>QHBQ01000286.1 GCA_003243865.1 Candidatus Chloroheliales bacterium
ATGCTCATGAACATCACCAGCGGATTGCGGCGCAGCAGCATCCCAGCCGCACCGATGGCGAACAGCAGCGCGGAGATCGTGAGGTAGAATTCAGTCGCGCCAATCACGGCTTGCCTCGCGGTAGACGGCCCTGCCTGATCTCATCCAGGGTGTTCGAGCCGTAGACCACCGCGCCGATCAGCGCGACCAGCAGCACGAACGAGGTGATCTCGAAAGGGAAGAGGAATTGCTGGAACAGGGCACGGCCAAAGCCCTCCACTGTACCATAGCTCGCACCGCCATTGGGAAGCGGCGCACCCAAGTCGGTGATACTACCGAATAGCAGGAAGAGCAGCAGCGCCCCCAGGGCAACACTGATGACGATGCCGACAGTGCGCTGTGCGGTACGTGGGTCTTGCGCGATATATTCACCGCTGGGGCTGAGCAGGGTAATAGCGAATAGAAACAGCACGATGATCGCGCCAGCGTAGATCAGCACCTGGGCGGCGGCAAGGAAGACGGCGTTGAGCAACAGGAAGCAGACTGCTAGGCCCAGTAGGTTGACGATGAGGAACAGCACGGAGTGGACCGCGTTCGGGGCAATGACCACGCCGAGCGCCGAGCCGACCACCACTGCCCCCAGGATGAAGAGCGTGCCTGCCTCGATCACTACAGCTTACCCTCCTCTGCGTGGTGGGGGTAAGCAGTACGCTGGGCAGTAGGGTTTACTGGCAGGTCGGCCTTGCCGACGGCAGCGGCGGTTGTCCATGCGCCGTCGAATTGCCCGCGACTGTCGGGCAGCGGCAGCATCGCGGCGGCATCGGCAGGGGCTGACTCGGTCCAGGCCGGGAGCGAGCCGCGCGTTGCGCTGCCGCGTGGCTCCAACAGCATCTCTTTGGTATAGACCATCGAAGAGCGGGCGTAACTGACCAGTTCGGTCTCGCCCTCCAGCGTAACCGCGCCGGTGGGGCAGGCCTGTTCGCATAGCCCGCAGAAGATGCAGCGCAGCATATCAATCTCGTAGGTACTGGCGTAGCGCTCGCCGGGCGAGGTAGGGTTAGCGGGGTCGTTCTCCGCCGCCTCGAGGAAGATGGCGTTGGCCGGGCAGGCCGCCGAGCAGAGCAGACAGCCAATGCAACGCTCCAGTTCGTTCTCGTAGCGGTGCAGCACGTGGCGACCGCGGGTGCGTGGCGGGTGGGGCCGCTTCTGCTCCGGGTAGGAGATGGTATCCGCCTTGCGGAAGATGTGGCTGAGAGTGATGCCCAGCCCTTTTACCGTGTCGAACATTCTTGGCATAGTTTCACCTCAACCCCAGCGATTAGCTCCTCCCCCACCAGGGGCTGACAAGGGTAACTTTTTAGACCGCTGGTTCAAGTGGCGGCACACCAGTAGCTCTAAGTATGATGCAGTTATCACACTCTTCATGCTAGGAGGCTACTGATGTACCGCAAGCACCTTCCATATTACCAAATCGCGCTCACTTGCGCCACCAGCTTTGGGCTGCGCCTGAGCAAATGTGCCACCCTCGCGCTGTGGGTCTACGGCTGCTTGCTGGCCGACAGTTGCAGCGAAAGCGCAGTGGTCGCTGCCCTGTGCCACTATGCCGACCCTAACGCGCTGCGCCAACGCTTGCGTAAGTGGCTCAAGCTCGACTGGCAGGTCAGCTACTTCTTCCCCAAGCTGCTCGCTTGGTTCATCGCTTGGGCTAAACCTGACCCTTTGGTGCTGGCCTTCGATGCCAGTCTGGTCGGGGAGCGCTACTGTCTGCTCTGTGTCAGCGTCATCTATCGGGCCACCGCTCTGCCCCTCGCCTGGCGAGTGCTGCCCGCCAACCTCAAGGGTGAGGACAAATGGACGCTCTGCTTTGGGCAGCTGTTTAAGGCGCTGGCTGCCGCGATACCCGCTGGTCTAGGCGTGCTGGTGCTGACCGACCGTGGGCTACACAGCCCCACCCTGTGGCGCATCATCACTGGCTATGGTTGGCATCCGCTCTTCCGCCAGCGCCACAACATCAACTTCCGGCCCGCTGGTGCTAACCGCCAGCCGGCCAGGCAATTGGTCAGCAAGCCGGGCCAGGTCTGGGTCGGGCGCGGCGTCGCCTTCGGCAGCGGGCATAATCAGGCCCGTGAACTCAAGGCTACCCTGATGGTCATCTGGCTGCCCGAGCAAAGCGAAGCCTGGTTGTTGCTGACCGACTTTGCCCCCCAAGTGGTGCGTGGCAGTTGGTATGCGCTACGCATGAACATTGAGCAAGGCTTTCGTGAGCTAAAGAGCATGGGCTGGCAGTGGCAGCACAGTCGGCGCACCCAGATGGCGCGGGTGGAGCGCCATCTACTGGTGGTGGCGGTGGCCCAGTTGTACACCTTGGCGCTGGGTACGCGTCAAGAGGATGAGCCCTGGCGCGTGCTGGTCTGCCGCCCTCGCGATGCCTTTGGCGGTGGGGCAGTGGGCGCAACCCCGGTGCGGCGGGTTGCCGCCCCGCCCGCAGTGACGAGTGGCGGACGGCGCACCCGCAGCGTGTTCAAGCAAGGGCGCTGGCTGTTCCATGTGCTGCTGGAGCAGGGGCAGTGGCTGAGTGAGTGGTGGCTGCACCCTGAACCGCTGCCCGACTACCCTAGTGAACTGGTTGTTTACGTGCATCCGATTCAATCGGATGAGTAGAGAAAGTTACCCTTGTCAGCCCGCTGGGGGCTTAGATTAGCGGCGCTTCAGGTGGCCGACTTAGATTAAAGCAAGATTAGAAGGTGAGGCTAGCGGATAACTTTGTAACGCTGCCTGTGTAATTTCTTCAGAACTGCAGTTGCCGCCAACAAACAAACAGCTATACCAAATTCGTGGGGAGAGGAAAGGCGTCTCGCCGGTCGGTGACGCCGATACCAGAATGATTAAACCTAAGCGCTTTGTCCGAGCCTTGCTCGGCCTGTTTTCGGTTATTGTAGTAGTTCAATCAGCGTCTGGCCCCGCTACGGCGTCATCCCCTAACATGACATCGCCCCCTAACGGCGTCACTTACTGCGACGACATCCACGCTGAGTACCCAGGGATGGTCAAGGTTGGCAGCATCTACTATACTTACTACAGCGGATTCAGCTGCGCCTGGCAGATCTACTATGCCACCAGCACCGACGGCATCCACTTCAACAAGCAAGGGCAGATCAACATTAGCAACGACTGGTCAACCCAGCGGGCCTACCCGTTCGTAATCTATGAAGATGGGCGGTTCAAGATGTATTACGGTGGCGGCTATCCCTACCAGATTGGCTATGCCGAGAGTAGCGATGGAGTTAACTTCACTGCCCTGCCTCAGCCAGTGCTTGCCAAAGGTACCGATGGCGATTGGGATGCTGACCAGGTGCTGCGCCCCTCGATTGTCGAGACCACCAGCCTCAACCCCAGCCTGCGGCAGCAGCTAGACCTCGCCCCGACCGCCAGTCGGCTCTATATGATGTATTACAATGGCTTTGGCGCGAACGACTCGGCGGTCGGCCTGGCCTACAGCACCGACGGAACTACCTGGCAGCGCTATAGCGCGAACCCGATCGTGACCTCAACCACCGGCATCTATACCAGCTTCGATCTGGTGGCGAATGGGACCAGCTACCTCTACTATCACACCCAAAACGCCATCTATCTCACCCTAAGCTCCGACGGGATCCACTTCACGCCCTACTCCAGCGACCCCATCCTCAGCCCCTCTGGGTCAGACAACTGGGATGCTGGGCTGGTCTACGGTATGTTCGTCCGCCAGGCCGACGATGGCAGCTACATGATGTACTACAACGGTATCCCTGCGCCTAACGCCGATTACGGGATGATTGGGATTGCTTTTAGCCCCGACCTTATCCACTACACCCCCCGCGCCGACAATCCGACAATTACGGTAGGCAACACTCCGGCCAACTTTACCGCCGTAGCCTTGCCCGATGGTCAGATTAGCGCGAGCTGGCACGATGTCGTCACCGATGCTCAGTCCTACGCGTTGGATTATGGGGTAGCAAGCGGGGTGTACACTGCTTCGCTGGATGTAACTGGCATGGAGGAGATGAGCTTCACGCCACCCGAAAGTGGCAACTACTACCTTACGGTGATCGCCACCACCGATGGTCAGGCGGGCCATCCCGCCGCCGAGCGGATGGTGCAGGCGCGGGTGCCTTCCACCGCGACGCCCACGGTACCACCGACCGCGACGCCCACGACACCACCGACCGCGACCAGCACACCATCGCCAACCGCGAGCTTGCCTGCGGCGACGAATACGCCCGCCCCGCCAGCGATAACGCCGACCGATTGCCCAAATCCGTTCATTGACATCACTGGCAGTATCTTCTATACCGCCATCCATTACCTGGACTGCCGTGGCGCAGTTGATGGCACCGACGCTACCCACTACTCACCTGCTGGCACCAGCACCCGTGGACAGTTCGCCAAGGTTGTGGTACTCGGCTTTGGACTACCGTTCTATACCCCGCCCGACAACCCTGACTTCACCGATGTGCCGAGTAGTTACTTCGCGTACGTATATATCGAGACCGGCTTCCACGCAGGCATCCTCGGCGGCTTCGACGCGGGCAGTTGCACCGCACACGGAGCAACCTACCCTTGCTACCTGCCGAATATCCCGATCACTCGTGGGCAACTCACCAAGCTGGTGGTTGACGCCGCCCACTACCCGCCCTACACCCCAACCGGAGGCGGCCAGGACTTCACCGACGTGCCACCCACCAACGTGTTCTACACCGCAATCGAGACCACCTACCACATGGGCGTGGTGTACGGCTATCCTGACAACACCTTCCGACCGAGCAACAACATCCGCCGCGACGAAATGGCTGGGATTGTCTACAAAGCTATCAATACACCCTAGTACAGCAGGGCGAGCTGCTGTTCGCCCCTACGGAAACGTGTCTGGAACGGACACAGCTGCGTAACTCCCATAAAAATGCGACCGGCAGCGGGCCGAAGTTCTCGGCGTAGCGGGCGGCGAACTCGGCGAGGCTGTAGCGGTGCGCCTGGGGGCCATGATGCTCGATGGCGTAGACAGCGGCGAGGCTGCCCAGCCGCCCAGTCACCTCGATGGGATAATCGTTGACCAATCCCTTGACCACGCCCGCCAGGTAGGCGTCACCCCCGCCAGTCGGGTCCTGCACCTGGGTGGGGCGGGCAGGCGGGATGTTGACCCGTGTACCCTCGTGTAGCACGAAGGAGCCTTCCGCGCCGAGAGTGACGAACACGTATTTGGCGTACTGGGCGATGTCCTCTGGGCTGAGGCCGGTCTTGTTGCGGATCATCTCGTACTCATAATCGTTGCTGACCACTGCGTACGCGCCACGCAGCCCGGCGGCCAACTCCTCGCCGCTCATGCGCACGATTTGCTGGGTGGGGGCGTAGAAGTAGGGGATGCCTAGCTCCTGGCACTCGTGAGTCGTCTGCAAAATGCCTTCCGGCGAACTGGGGCCGACGATGACCATGCCGATGCTGGCCGCATCTACGGCACCATCCTTCAACGATATGTCGGCGGTACGATTCATCGCGCCGGGGTAGAAGCCGGTGATTTGATTGTCGCTCAGGTCGGTGGTGATGAAGCAGGAGGCGGTGAATTCGTCAGTGATAACTTTGGTCAGGCGGGTATCAACCCCGATCGCCTCCAGCCAGTTGCGGTAGCCCGCGAAGTCCTCGCCGACGGTGGCGAACAATTCGGGCCGTTCGCCGAGCAGGCCGAGGTTGTAGCTGATGTTGCTGGCAACCCCGCCGTATTGCTTCTTCAGTGACTCGACCAGGAAGCTCACGCTCAACATATGCACCTTGTCGGGCAGGATGTGGTCCTTAAAGTAGCCGGGGAAGACCATGATGTTGTCGTAGGCGACCGAGCCGGTGACGATGACCCGCTTGGATTTAAGATTGTAGATTGTAGATTGTAGATTGTTCACTGCTTTCCTTTGCTGTTCCGGTAGAGGCGTGCGCCCGCTCTGGCCACTATTCCTCCCCCATTGGGGGAGGCTGGGTGGGGGAAGCGCGGCTAAAATCGAAGGGCGGTTTGAAGATGCCCTGCTCGGTGATAATCGCGGTGATGTAGCGGGCGGGGGTCACGTCGAAGGCAGGGTTGGCGGCGGCCACGCCGGGCGGAGCGATGCGTTGACCTGCCAGTTCGGTCACTTCGCTGGCCGCCCGCTGCTCGATGGGGATGTGACTGCCATCGAGGATAGCAGCGTCAATCGTGCTGCTGGGGGCAGCGACATAGAAAGGGATGTTGTGGGCGTGAGCCAGCACCGCCAGGCCGTAGGTGCCGATCTTATTGGCCGTGTCGCCGTTGGCAGCGATGCGGTCTGCGCCGGTGATTACCAGGTCCACCTTGCCCTGCGCCATGAAGTAGGCGGCCATGCTGTCGGTAATCAGGGTCATCGGGATGCCCGCCTGCTGCAACTCCCAGGTGGTCAGCCGCGCCCCCTGTAGCAGGGGGCGGGTTTCGCCGACATAGACATGGATGCCCTTGCCCGCATCGTGTGCGGCGCGGATGACCCCCACCGCGCTGCCGTAGCCGGTGGTTGCCAGCCCGCCCGCATTGCAGTGAGTCAGGATGCTGGCGGTGGCGGGGACGAGGGTCGCGCCATGCGCCCCCATCGCGCGGCAGGCGGCGTCATCCTCCGCCTCGATTGCCTTCGCCTCGGCCAGCAGGCCCGCCCGCATTGCGGCCATATCGCCGCTATCGGCCAGCCGCGCCGCCAACTGGCGCATTCGGCTCAAGGCCCAGAACAGGTTGACCGCTGTAGGGCGGGTCTCGGCCAGGTCGGCAATCGCCCGCTCCAGATCACGGCGCAAGGCAGCGGTATCAGCCGCCCGGCTCTGCATCGCGGCGAGGGCTACGCCATAGGCGGCAGCCACACCGATTGCGGGCGCACCACGCACCTTCATCGTCTTGATCGCAGCGGCCAGTTCGCGGTAGTCGCGGCAGTGCAACTCACGAACCTCCAGCGGCAGGCGGGTCTGATCAATCAGCCCGATCGCCGCTTCGTTATCATCCCACCAAACTGGCCTCAAGGTTCGCCCTCCCACTCGCTAAACATGTGTTATCCCCAATTTTGTGACCGATAAACACAGCAGCGGCAAAAAGCCCCGATGGGGGCTTTTTCTTAGGATACAGCCAAATATTACCAGATCGGCAGCATATAAAGCAAGAACTGGCAGCGGCAGACCGTTATTCACCCCACTTGACGCTGGCAGGAGCCATGCTTATAATGGGGCTACCCTGCACAATTGCAGGATAGGCCCGCTTGCATCGTTTAGCGGGCTGGTGTAGAATAGGGAATATGGTGTGACGCAAGGGCGCGTAACCATGAAAGAGACCGCCGCAATGAGCTATCGGATACGCCAGGCAATCGCCGCCTATTTGCTGGCATTCTTCATAAACCTGGCTCTGGCTACCAGCAACGGGGTGGGGCCGAGTGAGGCTGCAAGGCTGTGGGCGCGGCGGCCAGCGGTGGTGCTCGCCTACGACCCCGACGACATCAGTGGCGAACTCAACCTGCCTGATGATGATGACGACGACCTCAGCTGGCTGACCGACGATAATCAGGGCGAGGATTGGAGCGGCGACGAAGCGACGGATGAGGATATAGACCTCGGCCTGCTCGCCAACCTGGTTACTGCTGCCGACCTGCCCCCCGACCCTGCGCTCGACCCCGACGGCTACATTGCCTGGTTTACCGCCAAGATGCCGCCCAAGCAAG
>QHBQ01000427.1 GCA_003243865.1 Candidatus Chloroheliales bacterium
AGGGTGATGGTCATGTTCACATTGATACCCATCAACTTTGAGGTGTCATAATCCTGGGCGGTGGCTCGCATCGCCTTGCCTAGTTTAGTGCGTTGCACGAACGTTTGTAGGATAATCATCAGGGTAACACAGAGGATAATGACAAAGATGTCTTTCCATCCGATACTGATGTTGCTGGTGATGTGAATATCGCCGTAGGGGAAGACTTCAGGGAAGGCAACCGGCGATGGGCCATGCCAGATCTGACCCACGTTCTGCAAGATGAAGCTCATGCCGATTGCGGAGATGAGCGGCGCCAATCTGGGTGCGTGGCGCAGTGGGCGATAGGCGATGCGCTCGACCAGCACGCCGATGATGCCGGTCAACAGCATTGCCAGCACTAGCACCGCCAGCAGCACGCCCACGGTCGGTAGCCAACCACCACTAACCAAACCAGCCGGGTTGGTCTTAGGGTCAATAATCACCCCAAACGCGCCGAGCAGGGCGAGGGCTATGAAGCTGCCGAGCATAAAGATGTCGCCATGGGCAAAGTTGATCAGTTCAACGATGCCATAGACCATCGTATAGCCGAGCGCAATCAGCGCGTAAATTGAACCCTTGACCAGGCCATTGAGCAGTTGTTGGATCAGCAATTCCATCGCAAGCCCCCGTCTGGATTTATGCCAATTCGCTAAGGTCGCGCCGTATTTCGTAGGGGCGAATTGCTATTCGCCCCATCCGCTTTACCGCGTCACCATAACGAATTGGATTTAGATAGCAGGAAGGGCGGCGGTTCTACGCCGCTGCCCCTCCTGCGCTGCAAGCTGCTTACTGCCAGCTTGCCGAAGCCGATTACTGGCTGCCGAAGCGAGCCTGGTCAATGACCGTCCACTTGTTGCTTACCACCTCGAGGATGCTGATGATCTTGTTGGTGGTGTCGCCGTTAGCGTCGAAGCTGGTCAGGCCGATGACCCCATGGAAGTCCTTGGTCGCTGCGATGTTGGCGCGAATCGCCTCGCGGTTGGCGTTGACATCGGTGTCGCTCCAGCTGCTGCCCGCCTTCTTGATCGCGGCAATGATGATGCTGGCGGCATCGTAGGCGTTGGCGCTGTAGGAGCCGACCTCGCTGTTGAAGCGGGCCTTGTAGTCGACGATGAACTTGGCGGCGTCGGGCAGCTTGGTAGCGTCAACCGCCGCGACCGTGCCGTAAGCGCCGTTAGCGTTGTCGCCCGCATCCTTGAGGAACTGATCCTCGACGATGCCATCGCCACCAAACAGCGGCATACCAGGGAGCTTATCCTTCATCTGCTTGCGGAACAAGCCGATGCCATTGGAGGTGGTGCCACCGTAGTACACGCCATCAGGCTTGGCCGCGGCGATGGTAGAGAGGACGCTGCCGAACTCAGTGCTGCCACCAGGGATGCCATGCGAGGTGCCGTCAACCACGGTGCCGCCCTTCGCCTGGAACTCCTTGACGAAGTTGTTGGATATACCCTGGCCGTAGGCCTCCTGGTCGTCTAGGACATAAACCTTTTTCCAGCCAAGCTTGGTATAGGCGTAGTCCGCGCCTTCCGGACCCTGGATGTCGTCGGTGGTGCAGACGCGGAAGTAGGTTACNTTGCCAGTGGGCCGCAGGGTAGCGAGCTGCTTGTACTCCGGCTTGGTCAGGGTCTCGTTGGTGTTGGACGGGCTGATGTTGGCNAGGTTGGCATTGTTCAGTTTGGGCATCTCAGCCTTCGCTACATTGCTGTTGAAGGGGCCAACCATGGCCACGACGGCGTCGTCGGCGATGTACTGGTCAACGTTGGCCGCGCCCTGCTGCGGGTCGTGCTTGCCGTTGGCCGCATCGTCGAGCGCGTACATCTGCAGCTTGTAGCCGGGGATAACCTCGCCAGCAGCGTTGGCCTGCTCGATGGCAAGCTGCGCGCCGTTGCGGGTGGGGACACCATCGCTGGCGTCCGAGCCGCTGGTGGGCAGGTCAACCGCGATCTTGATTACGCCCTTGCTGCCCTTCTCACCGACAATCACCGGGGTGCCAGCCACGCGGGTTACAGTAACAGCCGAGGATGTGCCAGCGGTTGGCGTACCTGCCGTGCCGGTCATCATCATGGTGCTGGTCATCATCGGAGTACCCATCGCACCCCCGCCGGGCGTACCCATCATCTGGGTGCCGGTCATCATCATGGTGCCGGTTGTCATCATCCCAGCAGTGGGCGACATCATCATGCCGCTAGTGCTAGTCATCGCCATCATGGCGGTGGGCGACATCATCATCGCGGCGGTGGGGCTAGCCGCCTCTGCCGCAGTGGTGTTAGTCGGCGGTACCGCCGTCGCGGTGGTGCCACCGCATGCGCTCAGGATCATGCTCGTCAGCAGCAGCACCGCTGTGAGGGATCCCAGTCTCTTGACTACCTTCATCTAAGTTTTCCTCCTTTAAGGAAACTAACGGTTGTACTCGCAGCCGCGCTGATGCGCCGCTGCGTCCACTCAGAGCCCTTGCCAGCCTGATCATCCATCTCGCGCTCCACAACCTTTGCCTAAGTCGGATGCTGCCCGGCCAGACTATCGGCACAAGCATGGCGCGGATTGGGCCTTTTCTTTCTGGAAGTTGCTGGTCCCTCATTTTGGGGGTCGAACTGCTGCAGGTGGTGCAATCCTGCTCTAACTCAAGCAAGCGAGCCACCAGCAGCGGTTACAGCTAACCAAAACTGGGATGGGCTACGCGCATTATAGAGCGAGATAATTGCTTTTGTCAAGAGGCTAATCCCGGAGTTCGCGGGATTGTTGTAAAGTCAGCCAGGGCGCAACAAATTTGC
>QHBQ01000403.1 GCA_003243865.1 Candidatus Chloroheliales bacterium
CGCAGCTTGCCGAACTGGGGGGTATAGAGGGTCAGCACGCGGTCGGCCTCACCCACATCCACGCGGCGCAGCACCACCGCTTCGCTACGATAAAGTTTATCTCTGCTTCTTTCCATGTTCGTCAGTCGGTTTCCTTTCAATATCATTATACCACAAATCCTGCCTGTAGGCACGTTTTGCAGGAGAAGCAAAGATAGGATATAATCAGCGCAGCCGCAGTGGGTCTTGCGGAAGGTAGACGGATGGTGGCGTGATGACGGCATTGATGCTCACGATGGGCGTGGCTGCACTTCGCCATTCACCCTCACCCCAACCCCTCTCCCTGGAAGGGAGAGGGGAGAAGTTAGGAGACAATGGAAGCTTACAAACAGGCAGGCGTGGATATTGACGCCAAGATGCGGGCGCTCGATTTGATGCGCGAGGCGGTGGCCACCACGCATGGGCCAGCCGCGCTGGCGGGCATCGGCCACTTTGGGGGCTTCTTTTCGCTGGCTGAGGCGGACGCGCCCCCCTATCAACAGGTGGGCAGCTACCATGCGCCAGTGCTGGTATCGAGCGCCGACAGCGTCGGCACCAAAATCAAGCTGGCGATACTGCTCGATCGCCACGATACGGTTGGACAGGACATTGTCAACCATTGCGTCAACGACATCCTGGTTTGCGGCGCGTTTCCGCTCTTCTTCCTCGATTACATTGCGGTCGGCAAGCTGAACAGTGAGCAGGTGGCGACCGTGGTTGGGGGGCTGGCTAAAGCGTGCCGCGAGGCGGGCTGCGCCCTGGTTGGCGGCGAGACCGCCGAGTTGCCCGGCCTCTATCGGGTAGGCGATTACGACCTGGCCGGTTTCGTGGTCGGGATGGTGGAGAAGGAATGCATCATCAATGGCGCAGGCGTGGCTGAGGGTGATGTGGCGCTGGGATTGGCCTCGAATGGGTTGCACACCAACGGATACTCGCTGGCGCGGCGGGCGTTGGGGTTGGATGGCGACGAGGCACAGGCGCGGGCAATCCTAAACCAGCACTATGACGAACTGGGCGGCACCCTGGCTGATGCGCTGCTAGCGGCGCATCGCTCCTACTTGCCTGCCTTGCGCCCCATCCTGGAAGCGGCGGCCAGCGACACCCAAGCACCGCAGATTAAGGCCCTGGCCCACATTACTGGCGGTGGGTTGGTAGACAACGTGCCGCGCGTGCTGCCGCCCGCCGTAGCGGTGCAGTTCGAGCAGGCCGCTTGGGAAGTGCCGCCTATCTTCAAGCTGATCCAGCAGCGCGGCGGTGTCAGTGCGGCGGAGATGTACCGCGTGTTCAACATGGGCATCGGCATGGTCATCATTGCAACGCCAGCCGACACCGCACGGCTGCGGTCCGAACTCCCCGAAGCGCGGGTCATAGGCAAGGTGGTGAAGCGGGCAGCGGCGGACGCGCCGCAGGTGGAAATAGTAGAAAGTTAAAAGTTGAAAGTTGAAAGTTGGATAACTCAAAACTCAAAACTCAAAACTCAAAACTCAAGAAAATCGGCGTGCTGGTCAGCGGGCGGGGGTCAAATCTGCAAGCGCTACTCGATGCCTGCGCGGGCGGCGAACTGGCGGGGCTGGCCGAGGTCGCGCTGGTGATTAGCAACCATGCAGATGTCCTGGCCCTGGAGCGGGCCGCAAAGGCCGGGGTGCGAACGCTGATAATGGAGCGGGCCAGCTACGAAAGTAAGTTCGCGCAGCACATGGCTTGGGCGCTGGCGTTGCGTGAGGCGGGGATAGAGTTGGTGGTGACGGCGGGGTTCGATCGCATCATTGACCCGCAAGCGCTATGCGAGTTTCCTGGGCCGGTGATGAACATCCATCCTTCGCTGCTGCCTGCTTTCGGCGGCGGGCTGCACGCGGTGGCCGACGCGCTTGCTTATGGCGTAAAGGTATCGGGATGCACGGTACACTTCACCACCATAGATGATGCGGTAGACGCTGGGCCAATTATCGCGCAGGCAGCAGTGCCGGTGCTTGACGATGACGATGGGGAGAAGCTGGCAGCACGGATACTGGCCGAGGAGCATCGCCTGCTGGTGCAGGCAGTCGCCTGGTGGTGCCAGGGGCGGATTCGGGTGCAGGAGCGGCGGGTCTATGTCGAGTGAGGAGTGATGAGTGAGGAGTGATGAATGTTGAACTGCCGTAAGGGCGTGTGGCGCACGCCCTGTGGATATAGCCGGATCGGCTGGTTATGGCGCTGATATATTGACAGGCGCAAGTAGCTGATGTATGATTATGTCAAAGAGATTAGTAGAGATAAATGATTAAAGAATGTAAAACGCTGACCTCTTCATCTTTAATTTTTGTTCCCTTTAATTTCCGACGCTCAAGGAGGGCCAACTTGACTAAGCTCTTGCAGAGACGGTGGCTGGGGTGGAGCATAGCGCTGGTGGCGCTGATGCTGGCGCTGCTGACATTTGCCAGGAGCGCAGCGGCGGCCTCGCCTTCGCTGGTGATCAACGAGGTGTACGCGCCAGTCGAGGGCGACCCGGCGGTGCAGTGGGTGGAAATCTACAATCGCAGTGACATACCGCTGCTGCTCGATGGTTGGAAGCTGCGCACCGCGCAGAATGAGTACCCGCTGCCAACCGTTACCATCTCGCCAACCGGCTACCTGCTGGTGACGTTTTCGCGAGTGGGCGTGATGGCGCAGTTCAGCACGATACTGCCAGAGGGAGCAGTGATTGCCGACCTCGGCCTAAATGCTGGCACCCTGAATCCCAGCGCCGATATGCTCGCCCTGATCAGCCCCGCCGGGCTGATCGTTGACCAGATGAACTGGGGCCAGCCCGACAGCAAGTGGAAGTATTACAACGCGGCGCTCTGGCCGACAGGCATTGCTCCGCTCACCGACCCCAGTAAGAGCATCGGGCGCACCTGGAGCAGCGAGGGCAAGGACACCGACAGCCCCGGCGACTTCAGCGTGCATGATACCTACTCTCCCGGCGGGCCGGTCATGGCCGCCGCTGATCCCACCCCTTTTCTCAAAGAGCCAACCGATGTAATATCCTGGGCAGCCGGGTTGCTACTCTGGCTCGCTTTCATCGTTGCGGCGTTTATTGCCCGCCGCCTCCAGAACCTGTCGGGGCAGCGCACTTACTGGCAGGCGCTGCTGATTGCTCCCAGCGGCATCGCCATCTACACCATCATTCAGGGCCTGGCCTTCAGCCAGGGACGGGCGCTGAATGATAGCGAAAAGTGGACCGGCTTCACCATCCTCTTTCTCAGCGCGGTGCTGTGCTTCTACGTCATCGCCATCTTCAGCCAAATCGCCAATCACTACTGGAGGCAAGTAAATGAACGGCCTGATTATTGACTGGTTCACGATGCCCGCGCTGATCCTCGAAATCGGCGTGCTGCTACTAGCGCTGGCCCTGTTCCGCTACGCCCGCGTGCTGGGCGAATTGCTGGAGATCATCCAAAAGCCGCCACTGGAGGTACTGGTGATGGTCGCCGCGGTGGTGCTGATCCTCACCTTCGTCATCCCCAACTACATCGCCAGTGCGATCTTCTCCCCCAACCTGACCGCCAACGCGCAGATGAAGGTCTACCTCGACATCTTCCGCGCTGTCTCGTTCATCGGGATGCTGGTCGCCTCGGTATTGGTGGCGATCCCGAGTATGCTCTACCTGTTGTGGACATCACGATGAACGGGCGAAGGCATGAGGCGTGAGCCACGAGTGGGGTTCACATGGTGCGTTTAATCTGCGTAGGGGCGAGCCACCACCCGCTCTGCTGACTTATCGAGAGGAGCTAGCTATGGACGAGCAGGTTCGTGAGTATATCGGTAGGCACAATGCGAAGGTGCAGGAACTGGCCCTGCGACTGCATGAGTTGGTGCTGAGTACCGTGCCAGGGATAAATGAGCGCTTCCACACCGGCTACCAGATGATCATGTACGGCGAGGGTGAGCGGTTGAGCGACCAGCCGATGTATATCGCGTTGATGAAGGACAGTGTGAACCTCGGCTTCATACGCGGCACGCAACTGCCCGACCCTCAGCATAAGCTGCGCGGCACCGGCAAGACGGGTCGCCATGTGAAGATTAGCAAGCCGGAGGATGTTGACGATGCCGCACTGCCCGAACTAATCAGGGCGGCGACGACAGACAGCAAGTGAGGCGCGAATGAGCGACCCAATCGAGGAGCTACTGACCGCTTATAGCCCGCAGGTACGCGACCTCGCGCTGCGGCTGCGGGCGCTGGTGCTTGAGCTGCAGCCCGATGCGGTGGAACAGGTGGACACCGCTGACAAGCTAATCGGCTATGGCAAGGGGCGCAAGATGGCTAGCCTGGTGTGCGTGATCATCCCCTATCGGAACTGGGTGAATCTCGGCTTCGCCCGAGGCACCGAACTACCCGACCCCCACGGGCGACTGATTGGCAGCGGCAAGCACGCCCGTCATGTGAAGGTCGCCAGCACTGAGGACATTGACCCGGCGGTGCTGCGGCCCTTGCTTGAAGCGGCGTGGGCAAAGTTAAGCGTTCAAGGGGCGAGCCACTCCGCCCTCAATAGAAAGGGAGCATGGATGCGGGCGATTATCAGCGTGTCGGACAAGCGGGGCATCGTCGAACTGGCGCAGCAACTGGCCGAAATCGGCGGCACGGGCTTCGAGTTGTACTCCACCGGTGGGACGAAGGCGGCGCTAGAGCAGGGCGGGGTGGCGGTGAAGAGCATCAGCGAACTGACCAACTTTCCCGAAATTATGGATGGGCGGGTCAAGACCCTGCACCCAGCAGTCTACAGCGGCATCCTGGCACGGCGGGACAAGGCCGAGCATATGGCTGCACTCGCCAACCTGGGGCTGCCGACGATTGACCTCGTGGTAGTCAACCTCTATCCCTTCGTCGAGACCATCCACCAGCCCCAAACCGACCTGGAGACCGCGATTGAGAACATAGACATCGGTGGGCCAGCGATGATCAGGGCAGCGGCGAAGAACCACGAGAGTGTCATCGTGCTGGTAGACCCAGCCGACTATGCGGCAGTGGTCGCCGAATTGCGCCAGGGCGGAGTCAGCCCCGCCACGCGGCGGCAACTGGCGGCCAAAGCCTATCAGCACACCGCTAGCTATGACACCTACATCGCGCAATACCTGCGCGGCGCCAACTCGCCCCCCGGCCAACCGCTGCCGCTGCCCGAGGAGTTCAGCGTCAGTTTGCGCCAGGTGGAGGAGATGCGCTACGGCGAGAACCCGCACCAGCGGGCGGCGGTCTATGCCGACAGCCTGGGCAACCCCATCGGCACCTTGATCGGCAACCTACGCCAGCTTAACGGCAAGCAGCTATCCTACAACAACATCCTTGACGCCGACGCCGCGCTAGAGATTGTGCGCGACTTTGCCGCGCCGACGGTGGTAATCATCAAGCATAACAATCCCTGCGGCTTGGCCAGCGGCGACGATCTGCGCGACAACTATGCGCGGGCGCTGGCGGGCGACCCGGTGTCCGCTTACGGTGGCATCGTTGGCGTGAACCGGCCAGTGGACGCCGCGCTGGCCGAGGATATTGCGGGGACGTTCTACGAGGTGGTGATTGCCCCCTCGTTCAGCAACGCGGCGGTGGACACCCTCGCCCGCAAGAAGAACCTGCGGGTGCTGGA
>QHBQ01000119.1 GCA_003243865.1 Candidatus Chloroheliales bacterium
ACCTGGGTGAACAGGAAGTAGAAAGCAAACACGGTGACGATTGCGGTCAGGGCGATGGCGGAGCAGCCCAGGCGCGGCCCCTCGCGGAACACTGGTCGCTTGTCTACTTCGATGGGGATGCGTGGTTCACTGCTGCTCAATCTGCTCTCCTTTGGCTTCGCCCAGTACGCTGCCAACCAACTGGGGTTGGCCAGCGATGAAGGCCTTAATCTCCATTGCCTGCCGCCCCTCCAACTGCACCTGCCTTAGCGCCAGCCCGCCAGCGCCGGTCGCCACCGCCACCTGCTGCCCCGCGCGATAGACGTAGCCGGGTTCGCCACCAGCCGCATCCTCGACCAACACCGCTTGCAGTACCTTTAGCCGCTTGCCCTGGTAGGTGCTGAACGCGCTGGGCCAGGGATAGTAGGCACGTACCATCCGCTCGATCTGCTTGGCCGGTTGCTGCCAGTCAATCCGGCCATCGTCCTTCTGCAAGGGGCGGGTGTAGCTGGCCGCCGCATCGTCCTGGGGCTGGGGTTTGAGTTCGCCGCTCAGGTAGCGGGGCAGGGTCTCGACCAGCAGAGTTGCGCCGATTTGGGCCAGCCGTGCGCTCAATTCTGGGGTGGTCTCGCTTGGGTCAATCGGCGTTGCCCGCTGCGCCAGTACCGGCCCGCTATCTATCCCCGCATCCATCAGCATGATGGTGACCCCGGTCTGCGGTTCGCCAGCCAGCAGCGCGGCGCTGATTGGTGCTGCACCGCGATACTTGGGCAGCAGCGAGGCGTGGACGTTGATGTTGCCGTATCTTGCGATTTCCAGCACGTTGGAACGTAGGATTTCGCCGTAGGCGGCCACTACCGTCAGGTCGGGCTGCAACTCGCGCAGGCTGGCAACCACTGCTGGCGGCCTCAGCTTCTCTGGCTGCATCACTGGCAGGCCCAGCGCCAGCGCCGCCTGCTTCACCTCCGGCGCAACCGCCTTGCTGCTGCGACCCACTGGCCGGTCCGGTTGTGTCACCACCGCGACCACCTGGTAGCCCGCCGCGATCAGCGCTTGCAGGCTCGGCACTGCGAACTGTGGCGTACCCATGAAGATAACCCGAATGTGGGAAGTCAATACGCTGCTCATGCGAGCATCAATATAAACGGCTTTGCCTGATCTGTCAATGCTCGACCAGCCGGGGCATGGTAGCAAGGCGGGCCGTCCCCTACCCTACACAACTTTTGCAATTTATGTTAGAGGGGAATATCTGCCTAATTGTGGACAACTACCTTTACAACATCGCGTTAGCATGATATAATCGTTACATACACGAACGTCTGTGCCAATCGGTAGGGTACAGCTGGCGCACGCCAGGGGTTACACCACCACAGAAAGGGGCTGGCAATGGACGAGTTCGAGCGCAAATGGCGTGAAGATATCGCCGCAATGATCGTGCGCGGTGAGCCGGTACCCTACGCCTTCCTCCATCGCCTCTTCCCCGATACCGTGCAACTCAAGGGCGAATATGAGCTGGTCTATGAGGGCAAGCTGCCGCAGAACGCAGTAGTGCAGCGCACCCTCGCTGCCCCTTTGCAGGAAGTGCGCACCATGCCGGAAAGCGGCGCACCCGAGCCGCTCGTCGCTGATTGGCGCAATATGCTCATCTTCGGCGACAACCTCCAGGTGCTGAAGACCCTCGCCGACCGCGACATTCCTGGCAACCTCTACGGCAAGGTGCGGCTTATCTATATTGACCCGCCGTTCGCTTCTAAGCAAGACATGGACAACAACAATGAGCAGATTGTTTTTCAGGATAAGTTGGCGCGTTCACAGTTCATCGAGTTTCTCCGTGAACGTCTGATATTTCTTTGCCGGTTGCTGACCACTGACGGCAGCATCTATGTACACCTTGATTATCGAATGGCAAGCGAAATTAAGCTGGTGCTAGATGAGGTTTTTGGCAGAGAAAACTTTAGAAATGAGATAGCTTGGTGTTATACTGGCCCATCGGCGGCAAATAGTTACTACCCACGTAAGCATGACAATATCCTTTTCTATACCAGAAGCACCGTCAACTTCTTCAATCAACCTCGTGTTGCTCATAAGAGCGGTGTTCACAACAGGGGCCAGGTATTTGGCGCAGTAGAGATAGATGACCCCAACATTAAAGCGAATTTGGAAGCGCAAGGTAAGAAGCTAGAAGATTGGTGGATTGATGTTTGGTCAACCGACCGCTACCGCAGTGAGCTAACGGATTATCCGAAACAGAAGCCAGAAGCTCTTTTGGAGCGTATAATAGAGGCTAGTAGCGAACCTGGCGACATCGTCCTCGACGCCTTCGCCGGGAGCGGCACTACGGCGGCGGTGGCCGAGCGGCTGGGGCGGCGCTGGGTAGCGATTGACTGCGGCAAGCTGGCAATCTACACCATCGAGAAGCGGCTGCTCTGTGGGCTGAAGGGCGGAGTTACCCCACGCCCCTTCACCCTCTACAACGCCGGGCTATACGACTACAATGCGATCAAGAAGTTGGATTTCGATGAGTACAAGCGCTTCGTGCTGCAACTGTTCCAGGCGCGGGCGGAGCGACGGGTGTATGGCCGGATGGAGACGCACGGGCTGATTGGCAACGACCCGGTGCTGGTGCTTGACCTCAAGCCCTTCCCCGACACCTCGGTTACGGTAGAGACGCTGCACTCGATTCATCGCATGGGCGAAGGCAGCTTTGGCAAGGTAGTCTATGTCGTCGCCCCCGGTTCGCTGGTTCACTTCCTGCACAATCATGAGACGATTGACGACACCACCTACGTGATGCTGAAGGTGCCCAACTCGGTGATCGAACGCATCCACCTGGGCGACTTCACCCAGTTGCAGCAGCCACGCAGCCTGGGCGCGGTGAACGATCCAGCGATGGCGATTGGCTTCGACTTCATTCGCCCGCCAAAGGTAGTCGCTCGCTATCGCTATCGTCCCATCAGCCAGCCGATGTTCTGTGAATATGGGGTGGAACTGACCCGCTTCGAGAGCGACAATGAGGAGTTGCGCGGGCGCACCTCCAACGGCAACGGCGGCAAGTTCCCCACCTTCGCCATGCTAATGGTAGACCCCGACTATCAGGGTGGCACGTTCCAGCTGGGCCATGCCTTTGATGCCGACGAGCTGAAGAAGCGCAACTATGTCGCCTGTATTCCCAGTGAGGGCGTGGGCGAACAACTAATGCTCATCTACATAGACATCTACGGCAACGAATACACCGAACTGGTGCCCCGCACCCAGTTCACCGAGGGAGAGAGCAGTGGCGAAGAAGAGCAGTCAATCTATTGACCCTGCCCAGCTTGTCCTTACCCTCAAGTCGCCCACCGACCCGCACCTGCTCGATAGATACGAACCGTTCCTCGCTGCCCTCTGCACCGACCGCGACTATCAGAAGGAAGCGACTCGCGCCGCGATCAGCTACCTGCTCGGTGGAGAATATCGCAGCCTCAGCGAATTGGCGGAGCAGAACTATCAGGTCAACCCTGCTCTCAGCCAGCTCTACCCCGACCGCGCCAAGTTCCTCAAAGAGTTGCACCTGCCCAATAAGCTGTACGCCACCCTCGACCTCGCCACCGGCACGGGCAAGAGCTACGTGCTATACGCCCTCGCCCAGATTATGCTGGCGGCGGGTGTGGTGGACAACGTGCTGGTGCTTTGCCCCTCGCGCACCATCAAGGAGGGGCTGACTGCCAAGTTCAATGACCTCGCCAGCAACACCGCCCTTGCCGCTACCCTCGGCGTTATCCCGCCGACCATTATTGATGCCTCTGACACGCTGACTGCCAACTCCATCTGCGTCACCAACATCCACCAGACCTATAAGACGGTCAACTCGGCGATTGGCCCCACCCTCACCCGCAGCGGCGGTGAGCGCACCCTGGTGCTGAACGACGAGGTTCACCACATCGTCGGCCCCGGCAAGGACCAGGATGCCAACGAGTGGCTCAAGTTCCTCAATAAGTATCGCTTCCGCTACATCATCGGCGTGACTGGCACTCCCTACACCGGCAGCGACGTGCATAAGGCCAACAGCTACTTCAGCGATGTAATCTACCGCTATTCGCTGACCCAGGCCACTGCCGAAGAGCGAATCAAGGATATTTACTATAAGGATGAGGGCAAGCACGACGATGAGGAGCAGGTCTGGTGGCGGATGGTATTCGACAACCACGAACGTAACCGCAGTGCCTACCAGTTGGGGCATGGCATCAAGCCGCTGACTATTATCATCACCAGCGACCAGGACACCTGCGATATTGTGCGTGACCGCCTGGTGCGGGAGTTGATGCTGCGCGGCCTCAGCCAGAAAGTCGCCGAGGGTACTGCCATCCCGGTCACCTCCGCTGACCGTCACCTCAAGTACGTCGCTCGCCTGCCCTACGTGGACGACGCGAACGACCCTACCGAGTGGATAGTCTCCGTTTCAAAGCTGAATGAGGGCTGGGACGTGAAGAACGTGTTCCAAATCGTGCCACACGAGTCTCGCGCCTTCGACTCCAAGCTGCTGATTGCTCAGGTGTTGGGGCGCGGCCTGCGCCTGCCCTGGTCGGTGCGTGAGAACCGCTGGTTGAAGACCGCCGAGGCGCGGCTGATCGTCTTCAATCATCCCCGCTTTAGCGCGAACATCGCTCAGTTTGGGGTTAGCATCATCCGGCAGATGGTTGGCGAGGTAGGCGGGCTGTCGCTGCACAGCCATATAGTGAACGCGCCACCCCGTGATGCCTACCACTTCACCCTGCACAACCTTAGCTACAAGCTGGCAACTCCACAACCGGGTGGCCCTCCACCGTTTGCTCCTACCGCCGAGCCGAAAGCGGTCACCGCTCTGAACTTTGCCAGCCAGATACCCGCTGACTTCGCCTCCGCCCACTATCGCACCCTGGTGGGCAGCGGTGAAGCCTTTAGCCAGAGCTTTGCCTTCACCCCGGCACGAGGGAAGGGTTACAACGTGGCCCAAATAGTAACCGCCTATCGTGCCGCGCTCAAGGACATGGGCGTTAGCCAGGATGTCCTCGACGAATACAGCGCAAGTCGGTTGGAGCAGATGATACGCAAGGAACTGGCAGACCTCAATGAAACAGAAGATTATATCAGTCCCGCCAACTTCAACCGCGGGATGAGAGCGCTTGCGGTTTTGCGCCCTACCCCCACCGTGCATCAGTTGGACTTTAGCCTGGAGTTCGACACCCTAACCATCCTGGACACGCGTGAGCTTAAGCCCCAGGGCAAGAACATCACCGCCTTCCGCGCCAACCACACCCTCTTCTATGATAACCACAGCCGCAGTTTGACCGAGCCGGATAGCCTTGCTGCCCTTGATGCCCTGTTTGCCGAGTGCAGCGCGGGGGTCAGCCACTGCCAGAAGGTGGACAGCAGCGACTTTCGTACCCCGGTCAATGTTGTTTTCAGCGAGTCGGGGCCGGAGCGCGGCTTTATGGCAATGCTTACCAGTACCGATCCACGTATTGGCACAACCATGCCGCCCTGCCTCAAGGCATGGATTAAATCCGCCGATAGCGGCTACTACACCATCAACTATACGATGCCTGGCTACGGCAAGCGCGACTTTAATCCTGACTTCTTCCTCAAGCTGGAAATCGGTGGTCGTGAGGTCATCATGGTAGTTGAGACCAAAATTGACAACGATATCAAACCGGAGAACGTTGCCAAGCGCAGAGGGGCGCGCTCCCACTTTGCCGAGATAAACCGTCGCCTCGCCGAGATGGCTGCCGCCGATGGTCAGCCGCACCCCCGTTATGTCTTCTCCTTCATGTCGCCGCGCAACTACGAAAACTTCTTCGCCCACCTGCACACTTGTACCCTGCAGCAACTGGAAGATTATCGTAGTGTGTTGGAGGCTGACCTGCTCGAATCGCCCTGATAAATTGACGAACACGCACAAATATGCTATATTACTCAGGTGTAAATTGCGCGCAACAGCATCACAGATCATTCTATGTTGCGCGCGCATCCCTGGCAGAGTAGCCTGTGTTGGAAGTTGCAGGCTTCAGGTTGCCGCAACACAACCCAATCTGTAATTACAATTAGCGAGAGGAGCAATAACATCGCCAGAAACCTGCGCATCAACGAGCGTATCCGTGTCCGCGAAGTAAGACTAATTGATGAGAATAACGAGCAGCTAGGGGTAATGCCCACCCGCGANGCCTTGTCGCTGGCGCAGAGTCGCGGCCTCGATCTAGTCGAGGTTGCGCCGACCGCCCAGCCCCCCGTCTGCCGCCTGNTGGATTACGGCAAGTTCCGCTANGANCANGGCAAGCGCGAACGGGAGCAGCGCAAGACCCAGAAGACCATNACNATCAAGGAACTNCGCCTCTACCCCAAGATGAGCGAACACGACCAGGAGACCAGGGTGAAGGCGGCCCGCCGCTTCCTCGAAGAGGGCCACAAGGTCAAGTTCGTCGTCCAGTTCAAGGGGCGCGAGAATGCCCACACTGAGCTGGGCCGCGAGATGCTCACCGCCATCAGCGAGTTGCTGCGCGATGTAGGTACCCTGGAGCAGACCCCCCGCCTCGAGGGGCGCAATATGTCAATGATGGTGGTGCAGCGTACCGACCGCGCCCGCACCGCGCCGCGTCCGCCCCGTGATGTAGCACCCGAAGCCGCCCCCGCTACTGAGGCAGGCAACCTTCCAGCTGAGGCCACCGCTGCGCTGGCCGCTGCTTCGGCTGCCGATGGCGCTACCGCTATCCCCGCTGATGCAGCGCCTGCGCCCGCTATACCCGTTGTACCTGTAGCGCCTGAGGCTCCGGCGGCTACGCCCGTTACACCTGCACCCGCTGAACCGGCTACACGCCGGGTTGCCAGATCCACATCGGCTGCACCCGCTGGGTCTGAAGCTGCGGCGACTGCACCGGCTACTCCGCCTGCCGCTGAGACGAGCGCACCGGCCAAGCCCCCACGGCGTCGAGCTAGCAGCAGT
>QHBQ01000008.1 GCA_003243865.1 Candidatus Chloroheliales bacterium
TCAACCACTCGGACACCTCCCCATAGTTGAAATGTGATTAACTTTGCCGCTGTTTTTCGTTCTGGCGGTGCGCTAGCACACCAGCTAACTTCTGTGTACAATGCCAGCCATATCTACATGGAGAGAAACAGCGCCGCCCTTTTGTAGAGCATAGAAGATAAGATATATTACGGTGCCAATACCAGCAGTGAAGATAAGAGTAAGGATTATAATTAGCCAGTTCAGCTTCTTTACCTTGATAAGCTGTGCGTTCGTCGGCGTGCGGCCCACCAACTGATAACCTTGTACAAGATAGTTGGTTATGTGGGCCTCGAGGATGGCGCTGCGTTGCCCCTCGCTATAATGTAGCTGTTGCACTGCTTTAACCTTTCCTTACTGTAGCACACCCTTGCATTGTTGCTGCGATGGCGGAGAGGGTGGGATTCGAACCCACGAAGGTGTTATCCTTACTCGTTTTCGAGACGAGCTCCTTCAACCGCTCGGACACCTCTCCCGAGGGGGGGATTCGAACCCCCGAAGGCGGCATCTCTACCACCTTAACCGTTTCTAAGACGGCCCCCATAAACCACTCGGACACCTCGCCACAGTGGGACGAAGGCTAAGAGGAGCGGAATAACAAGAGAGGTAGACCGGGGGTCTACCTTTCTAATTACCTACTACTCTTAACTCCCGATGTGGGCGTGACCGATAGGACTCGAACCTACGACCTTTGGGTCCGCAACCCAACGCTCTATCCACTGAGCTACGGCCACATTTGCGGAATTACCCCTTGCTGTGTTATTATAACATAAGTCAGCGGATCAGTCAAACCCTTTTTGCACATGAAACAGCCAAAATTGCAACATTTCTCCCACCCACGCGGTCTAATATGACAGAGGGGCAGACAAGTATCCCCCTTTAGACAAGGACACAATGATATGAACAACCGACCAGTAAATGAACGTGAGCAGCGTCAGCCGCTCAGTGGCGATGTCTTCCAGGGCCTGAACGACCTGGGGGTGAAGAACATCCAGGTGAGCCTGCCAACCACCAACTTCAAGCCGCCCGACACGCGCAACCTGGGCCGCGACCTGGTGAATAGCTGGCTGAATATCCTGACCCACCCGACGATTGGCAACTTCAAGGAGCAGGGGGCGCGCACCACCTGGACGGTGGCGATCACCTCGGTGCTGATCATGGGGCTGGTCGCAGGCATTGTGGGGGCGGTGCGCGGCATTATTGGCAACTTCATCTTTGGGATAATCGGTGCGATCCCTAGCCTGCTACTCACCCCATTCGTCACCCTGGGCGGCTTCTTCCTGGTGGCAATCGTCCTCTACCTGGTGGCCCACCGGCTGGGCGGCAACGGCGATTTCCCCACCCAGACCAAGCTGCTGGCGCTGATTGCCCCGCTCTACAGCCTGGCGCTGCTCATCTCGGCGCCGCACAACCTCATCTTCGGCATCCTCGGCGGGCTGGTGGGGGCGTATGTCGTCTACCTTATGTGGCTGATGGTACGGGCGACCCATAACCTCAACGAGCGCAACGCCGCCCTCATCGTCGCGCTGCCCGCGCTGCTGGTGCTGCTGGGGGTTATCTTTTAGCTGAGGAGGGAGTGCAACCTGCCCCTACGAATACGTTTATGCGCCCCTGGCAATTGTGCCAAGGGCGTTTCTAGTTGACTTAACTGGAAGGCTTGCAAATGGGTAACAGCGAAGGGGTTAGTCTTCTAGTGCCACATTAGCAACGATTGTTGTGCGTTCTTGCCTTACAGGGAATTATCTGTTATAATGCGAGTGAAATAAGCAAGATCATAGATGGAAGGATACAGGCAGATGAGCAATCAAGATAACTCCAGTGGTGAACTCAAAAAAAGTGATCGGCTGTCCGACGACTCTATAGTTATGCCTTTCGACGTTATAGTACCTCAACCAGTACGTGATCCCAACCCCTCTCCTGAGCCTACACCTCAGCCCCCAGTGTCACATGACAACAACTCGGACACCAATTCTCAACCCCACCCATCAACTAACCAGTAGCGAAAGTGAGGAAATTTTATGAATGAGCAAGATAGCGGTAAAGAACGATTGGAGAGGGTACAAGAGAGTGGACCGCCTGGGGACTCTACCATCATGCCCATAGATGTAGCTCCTCATGTTCAACCACTCAGACCACTAGTTAGGCCGGAACCATCTCAGAGGCCCGCTGAACCAGCATCAAATGCTAATATAAGCCAACAAGGCAGCTCAGGTGGCTCATCTCAGCAGCAAGGACATCAACCGAACATAGATGTAGTTAAGCCAAAGGAGACACATGTTTTCTGAAGTCTCTAGCGTGTTCGGTCGAACCTTTCTGGTGGGGTTTTTTCTCCCCGCCATTTTTTTCATTGCTGTTCAGGTAGTATTGTTCGATTACATTGTACCTGACAACCCGATTGTCAAACTTGCTATTAATATAGGTATCATAAATGACTTGGACAAGCTAGATAAGCCTATACTTATCTCATTGGGGTTTATTATAGCTGCGCTGGTAGGAGTTCAACTCCAACTCATCAATAATGATGTTCTAAGATTCATGGAAGGCTACTTTTTTTATAAACCACGTTTGCGTGTCGTATATAACTTCTTCCGTGCGAAGGAGCTTAAACGATGGGAAAAATACGTCGATGATTATAGGAAAGCACGCCGTGAACTGCGGGAGGCTATAAAGAGCAATGAGACATACAATAAACATCAGGAGACAGGGAAGAACCAAGAGCTGATAAACTCACTAAAATCTCTACGATCCTACTTCCCTGGTTGTAGAGGTATGATTCTCCCGTTTCGTATAGGCAACGCTATTCGTTCTTTTGAATACAATCTGACTCGGACGTATAATGTTGATGCTGTAACTATATGGCCCCGATTGATTACTGTTATACCAAAGGACTATGCAGAACAGGTAGATGCGTCCAAAGCAAATTTGGACTTCTTTGTAAATAGCTCTTTCCTGATGCTCCTAACAATACCAGAACTTATCATCCTCCTTATTATAGAACCATTTGATATAAGATGGCCCTCAATATGGTATATGATTATAATACAAGCTCTGGGCTATCTAATACTTGCTCTTGTTTATAATCTAATCTTGTTTGCTCTATTCTGGTGGTTTCATAGCAGAGCGGTTACCATGTCTATCGAATGGGGTACTAACATAAAAAGTTGCTTTGATGCTTTTCGTCTTGATCTGCTGAAGAGGCTGGGTTACGAAATGCCTGACGACATAGATGAGGAAAGAATGCTATGGCTTAAAATTAGCAGATCCTACTTGTATACGCAAAAGAATAATGTCAAATACGCCAAGTGAGTGGGAGAGTGACGAACGAGGAAATTTGACTTAGCACTCAGTATATGTTTATAGAATCTTGAAGGCGACAATTTTCTAGTTCAAAGCTATTATACGCTTGTACGTAATTACGATTATGCTCATAACCATCTCCAGCAAGCCCTCATCCTCTCCCATGATCAATTAGCTATGCCTACCGCCAACAGCAAAAGGTTGGCAAAACTCCGCAAAAGTTATATAATAGAGGTGGCCGCGCAAAGGCTGCCCCACGCAACCCCCACGACCGCTAAATCGCGCATCATGCGCCCTGCTTCCCAGCAGGTAACACTTGGCAGGCCGTCCCCAATGATGTGAACGACCGCTCTATAACCCAAAGTCGGGTTTTCTAATATTTAATAGTTACGCATTATTCCTGCCTCGCTATGCGCTATGTTTGGACAATGAACAAACTAACCGCCCGATTGTGCTGCAAGGTAGGGCTGAGGAGAGGATAAATATGGTTTACACCAATGATATTACCATCAAGATGGGCGGCGAGGCGGGCCAGGGCGTCGAATCGAGCGGTGCGGGCTTTGTGCGGGCGCTGGCTAAGGGCGGGCTGTATATCTACGGCCTGCAAGACTACCAGTCGCGCATTCGCGGCGGACACAACTTCTACCAGATCCGCGCCTCAGAACATCCGATTAGCAGCTTCAGCAGCAACGTACACATGCTGATGGCCTTCGATGACACCACCTTCAGCGACCACGCGCACGAAGTGGTAGAGGGCGGAGCAATCATCTACGATGAGGGATTGAAGTTCAACCGTGCCGATGTGGACGAGGGCAAGGTCAAGCTGATACCCGCGCCGCTGAAGAAGATCGCCAAGGATGTGGCCGGTGATGACATTATGGCGAACACCGCTGCTCTCGGCGTGCTGGCGGGTGTCACTGGCTACGATATTAGCTTCATGGAAGAGGTTATTCAGAGGAACTTCAAGCGTAAGGGCCAGGCGATTGTGGATGCCAACCTGGAGGTGGTGCGGCGCGGCTACGCCTTCGGCGCCGACAACCATGCCGCCGACTATCAGTGGAAGTTGCAGCCGATGCCCAACCCCAAGCAGCGGATGGTACTAACCGCTCACCAGGCGTTCTGCATGGGCGCGGTGGCGGCGGGCTGCCGCTTCAACTCCGCCTACCCGATGACCCCCGGCACCAGCATTATCGAGTGGATGACCGCCCACGCGGGCAAGTACGACATTCTCACCAAGCAGACCGAGGACGAGCTTGCCGCCATCCTGATGGCGATCGGCGCGGCCCATGCCGGGGTGCGGGCGATGACTAACACCTCCGGCGGCGGCTTCAGCCTGATGGTCGAGGCCCTGGGCTTGGCCGGTATGACTGAGACGCCAGTGGTGATCGTCGAGGCGCAACGCGGCGGCCCCTCCACCGGCCTACCAACCAAGACCGAGCAGCCCGACCTTGAGTTCGTCATCCACGCCAGCCACGGCGAGTTCCCCCGCCTGGTGATGGCTCCCGGCAATGTGCTGGAAGCCTTCCATGCGGGCTACCGCAGCTTCAACCTGGCCGAGAAGTATCAGATGCCCTGCATCGTCCTCACCGACATGATGCTCTCTACGACCCTGGAGACGGTCGAGCCGGAGGACATTGACTTTGGCAGTGTCAGGATCGAGCGCGGCGAGTTTCTCAGCAAGGAGGAGCTTGACGCGATGACCGAGGAGTGGAGCTACCAGCGCCACGCGGTGACCGCCAGCGGTGTGTCGCCCCGCGCGCTGCCCGGCCACCCCAAGGCGGTGTACATCACCACCGGTGATGAACACGATGAGCGCGGCTACATCACCGAGGACCCACCCACCCGCGTTGCCCAGATGCAGAAGCGGATGCGCAAGTTGGAGGGCGCGGTCGAGGAAATTGCCAAGCCGACCCTCTACGGCCCAGCCGACGCCGACCTGACCCTGATCGGCTGGGGCAGCACCTACGGCGCAATCAAGATGGCGACCGACCTGCTAAACGCTGAGGGCATCAAGACTAATTTCTTCCATTACATTGACCTCTGGCCCTTCCCCGCGAAGGAGACCGAGGCTCTATTCGCCACAGCGAAGCACACACTTGTGATCGAGCAGAACTACACCGGCCAGCTCGCCCGCTTGATTAGGGTGGAGACCGGCTGCGTCCCCAATGGCAAGATCCTGCGCTACGACGGCCACCCCTTCTCCCAGGAGGATGTAGTCGCGGCAGTCAAGAAAGAGGTAAACATCAATGGCTGATACACTCGTTCGTCCCACCACCGGCCAGAGCATCATGATGGTAAACAAGGTTGACATCAAGATGTACCAATCGCCGGAGAAAAGCACCTGGTGTCCCGGCTGCGGCGACTTCGGCATCCTTGCCGCGCTGAAGCAGGCCTTGGTCGGGCTGGGCCTCGCGCCGCACGAGGCGCTGGTGGTCAGTGGCATCGGCTGCGGCTCGAAGCTGCCCCACTACCTGCGGGTCAACGCCTACAACAGCATCCACGGTCGCGCCCTGGCGGTGGCGACTGGCATCAAGCTGGCGAACCACAACCTGAAGGTCATCGCCGTAACCGGCGATGGCGACGGCTACGGCATCGGCGGCAACCACCTCATTCACACGATGCGCCGCAACCCCGACATCACCCACATCGTGGAGAACAACCAGGTCTACGGCCTGACCAAGGGGCAGTATTCTCCGACCAGCGAACACGGCTACCTGAGCAGCACCTCGCCGGAGGGCAGCATCGAGGTGGCGGTCAACCCCATCGCGCTGGGCATGGCGATGGGCGCCAGCTTCATCGCGCGCGGCTTCAGCAGTGACCCCAAGCACCTGGCCCAGATGATTATGCTGGCGATCCAGCACAAGGGCTACTCCCTCATTGACGTGCTGCAACCGTGCATCACCTACAACCACGTCAACTCCAACGAGTGGTACAAGGAGCGGGTCTACAAGGTGGATGTCGAGAACCCCGATTACGACCCCACCGACCGCAACGCTGCCTGGCAGAAAGCGCAGGAGTGGGGTACGCGCATCCCGCTCGGCGTCATCTACGCCGACAATGGTCGCCCCACCTACGAGGATCAGGTCGCGCTACTCCAGCGCGGCAGCCTGCTCGAAATCTCCGAGCGGGCGATGCGCCAGGACTACGACTACGAGAGTCTGAAGGCCGAGTATATGTAATCGTGCCTGCCCCTACCCCAAGCCTCCCCCGAAATGGGGGAGGGCGAAAGAGGAATCCTCCCCAAGATTGGGGAGGGAGAGAGCGGCCGCTCCGTGATGGGGGCGGCCTTGCCGATTCGTGGCGCTAATCTTGACTGTTCTTTCAACAAACGGTTATAATCAAGACACTTCATTTGGGCAATTTTAGAGTAGGAGGTCTAT
>QHBQ01000314.1 GCA_003243865.1 Candidatus Chloroheliales bacterium
TCCACTGGCGGTGGGTTGGCCGCCAGTTCGTTGTCGGTGATCGGCCCCAGATAGCCAAGCAGGTGAGCATATAGTGATCCGTCGGTATAAGCGCGGATCGGCTCGGTGACGGCGCTGCTGCCGGGCAACTCGCGGCTCTTCGACCCTACCTGCATATAGATATCGTGGCTGATGTTGCTCTTTACTATCACTGCGTCTAGCGCGGTGCTGGAATAGGCGCGCAGGTAGTTGTACTCAAGTTCGCTACCCACATGGATGCCGGGCAGGGCGGCGGCGTTCAACCTGATCTCCTCGGCGACCATGTCGCTCACCCCACTGAAGACCATTATCGGGCGATCCTTGCTCAACGCCTCGCCCAGCTTGCCCGCAATGGTTGCAGCGTCCGGCCCACCAAGGGGGGCAAGCTCGTAGGCGAGATTGCCATAAACCGCCTTGCGCCCGTCCTCGTCGGCCACCTGATTGCCACCGCCGCCCTTCATCGGCAACTCCTGAGGCACCATGTAGACCACCAGCGGAGCATTGACCAGCGCACCGAGGCCACCGAACACCCGCTTCTGCGCCGCCGCCAACCAGACACGGGCCAGGTCGTCGCCACCCTTATCGGCAGTTGCCTTCGCAATCGCTTTGGTGGTAGTATCGTCGAGGCCGGTTGCCAGCAGCAGCGGGCGGTAGGGTGGCTGCTTATCCGCGCCATCTACGATGCGGGCGAGCGAAGTGGGGGTTACATCGGGACGGTTAATCAGGGTCGCCAGCCTGTTGTAGAGGTTGCGGCGGGCGGTAGCATCGGCGGGTAGGTAGATGGGAGTGAGGTAGAGGTCGCTGCCGGTGGGCAGGTCGGTGCGGGTCACCGCGATGGCGTAGCGGGGGTCGTTCTTCACCAGTTGATAGCCGTTGCGGTCGTAGATAACCCCGCGATCGGCGCTGGTGTAGATGTCGCGCACCGCAGTCTGCTTCGCCTGCTCCCGATACTTGTCGGCCAGGTTGAACTGCATATTCCAGAGCTGCACCGCTAGCAGCAACATGGATATGCCCATGATGATTTGGAAGGCGGTAGTGTTCAGAGTTCGTTTCATCGTTATTGCCATTCGACTGGGAGCCGCTGGCCGAGCCGCCCATCCAGCCACGACACCAGCGTATAGACGAGCGGGGCAAGGATAACGTCAATGATTACCTCCGGCAGCAGCAGGCGGAGCAGCATCGGGCCGGGGTCATTACGCAGCGCCGCACCCTCGGTGGCCAGCAGCAGCAGCAGGCGGAAGGTGATGCTGGCGATGGCGACGATTGCCAGCGGCATAATCAGGTTGCTCTCGAACAGGTTGTTCTGGCTGAGGCTAGCGACCACCGCGACGGTGAGCAGCAGCAGCGAGTAGCTGCCCAGCGGCAGGGTATGCGGGGCTAGTACGCCGAGCAGCGCCCCGCCGAGGAAGGCCCAAACCAACCCCTCGCGCAGCCCGCGCACCAGGGTAATCGCCACCACCAACAGCAGCACGAAGTCGGCGCGTAGCTCAAGCTGGCTGACCGTCACCGGAAAGCTAGTCTGCACCAGCGCGCCGAGGAACATGAACGCGGCAAAGATTAGGTAGATAAGCATAATGATGAATGGTAAATGCTGAATGATGAATGGTGAGAAGGTGGTTTTGCCATTTAACATTTACCATTCACCATTTACCATTGTTATTTGGTGCCAACGTTGATCAGCACACTGTCGAGGGTGTTGGCATCAACCGGCGGGTAGACATCGGCTTGTTGCTCCTGCTTGATGTCAAGCTGGTCCACACTCAAAACCTGGCCGATGATGATGCCCTTCGGCACCGCCCCCCCCGCGCCGCTGGTAACCACAAAGTCGCCCTTGCCGACATACTCGCCAGCGGTCTGACTCTGCTTGATGTGCTTGAGCGACAACCGCCCGCCGACCTGCCACTGGCCTTCCAGCACGCCGTCGGCATTGGTGCGCTGCACCTTTGCCGGAACCTTGCTGTTGGCGTCAATCACCAGCAGCACAGTGGCGCGGTGCGCTTCAACGTCGGTGACTTGCCCTACCAGGTAGCCGCTAGGGCTGAGTGCGGCCATGTCCTTGCGCACGCCCTCAGCCTCGCCCTTGTCTATCAACAGGGTCTGGCTGGTGCCGTTGGGGTCGTGACCCACGACGGCGGCGGGCAGGTTGATCAGGTCGGGGCGCAGTTTCTGGAAGCCCAGCTCCTGGCGCAATTCGTCGTTCTGCCGCTGCAAGTCGAGCAGCTTGGCGTTCTCCTCCTGCAACGACTGGTTCTGCAATTTGAGCGCGTCGTTCTCGGCCTTAAGTTGCTGGCTGTCGCGCACGGCAGCAAGGAAATTGCCGACATTTTGTCCCGCCTCGCTAAACCCTTTCTGCACTGGTGCGAACACTCCCGCCAGCCAATTCTCCGCTCCATCCAGTTTGCTCGTCGCGCTCAAGCCGACCAATCCCAGGCTCAGGCTGACCAGCATGATGAGGAGGACAATCGTTCGACCCAGGCGCAACGGCCTATCGTTCGTCGTTCTCATCGCTCGACTCCTCTCTAACCCCCGCCAGTCCTCACTAACCGGCGGGAGCGTACGCCAGGCTTCTCCACCTCTCAGTTGGTCCTGATACGACGACTCTGACTTGTCGCCCGCAGGATCTTCTCATACTCGCCGAGGTTCTCGACGATGCGTCCGGTGCCGCGCACCACGCAACTGAGCGGGTCATCGGCGATGTGGACCGGCATCCGCGTTTCGACGGCGAGGCGGCGGTCCAATCCCTTGAGCAGCGCGCCGCCGCCCGCCAGAGTAATGCCGTTCTCCATGATGTCGGCGACCAATTCGGGCGGGGTCTCCTCCAGCGACATCTTCACTACCTCGATGATGCTGTTGACCGGCCCGGCGATGGCTTCGCGCAACTCTACGCTGCTAACCTCGACCGATTTGGGCAGGCCGGTGAGCAGATCGCGTCCACGCAGCACGACCCGCAGTTCCTCCTCCAGCGGCGCAGCGGAGCCAGCGCCGATCTTGGCCGCCTCGGCCATACGTTCACCGATGAACAGGTTGTGTTCGCGGCGCGCGTATTGCATCACCGCCTCGTCAATCTCGTCGCCAGCGGTGCGGATGCTGTGGTTGACCACAATGCCGCCCAGGGAGATGACCGCCACCTCGGTGGTGCCGCCGCCGATGTCCACCACCATACTGCCAACCGACTCGGTGACCGGCAAACCCGCGCCAATTGCCGCCGCCATCGGCTCTTCGATGGGGAAGGCGGCCCGCGCCCCAGCGTTAATCGCGGCGTCGTGGGCTGCCCGCTTCTCCACCTCAGTCACACCGCTGGGGATGCCGACCACCACCATCGGCGCGCCGTTGAGCATCCCGCGGTTGACCTTCTCGATAAAATACTTCAGCATCATCTCTACGATGTCGAAGTCGGCGATGACGCCGTCCTTCATGGGGCGAATGGCAATGATATTGCCCGGCGTCTTGCCGACCATCGCCTTCGCCTCGGCACCCACCGCGATGCGAGCGCGAGTCTTACGGTCAATTGCCACAACTGATGGTTCGGAGATGACCACCCCCTTGCCACGCACGTGTACCAGCGTATTCGCCGTTCCCAGATCAATGCCGAGGTCACGGCTGAACAGGCCCAGGATGCTATTCCAGGGTCTTGCCATTAGCGGAAACTCCTCTCAAGCAGAAACGTTACTGCGATAACCGCTGTGGATTGATTGCAAAAAGGCACGACAGGGCAACGGTGGCCCCGCAATAATCTCAGCCCGATTATAGACGCTGGGCTAGCATATGTCAAGTTAATCACAAAAACCGCCCTTCTCCCTCAAAGGAAGAAGAGCGATATAGGGCGGACTGAGTCGGTTTAGAAGATTGTTAGTAACCCGTTACCCCTGCGGGCAGAGCCACGCCAAGCTGGGATAGGATGCCCTGGAGGCCACCACCCCGCACCGCTGCCACTTCCAGCTTGCTGACCTTGCCGTTGCGCAGGGTGTAGATGAGGTTCTCCTCTGGCAGAGCGATCCGCTTGCGGGTGGGAGCGATCGGCGGCACGCCTAGCACCGGCACGGCCAGTTGACCGGTCTGGGTGCCAGTGATATTCACCCTGGCGCTGACCCTGCCGTCGGGTAGCTCCTCGACATCGTGAACATTGAAACGCCAGTTGGGCATTGCCCAAAGCAGTTCCTTATAGCTGGCTATCGTGGCGTCGCGGCCCGCTGGCTGCGGGAAGGGGCCGATGAAGGCAAAGTCGTCGCTGAGGTACGAGGCAGCCTTGTCCCAATCCTTATCCTCGATCGCCTTCATGAAAGCCCTGACCGTATCTGCCGAGTTCACTGCAATGTCCTCCCTTTCGAGAGTTGGGTGGATTAACCTTCGTACGGGTTACGCAGTTCAGCAGGGCGAACTGCAGTTCGCCCCTACGGAAATGTGCCTGGGGCAGGCGCAGCTGTGTAATACCAACTTCGTTAAGCCAGGTCGAATACCATCACCTCGGCGGTTTCCTCAGCGGTGAGGAACAGCGATGGCACATCGCTGATCGCGGCACCATCGCCCGGCTCAAGCAGGCGGTCGGCCAAGCGCACCCGCCCTTGCGCAACCTGCACCCAGGCGTGCCGCCCGCTAGCAAGGCAGTAGCTAACCTGTTCGCCTTTAGCCAGTAGCGCGGTGTAGAGCCGGGCATCTTGGTGGATGATAAGTGAACCTTCGCTGCCGTTGGGCGAGGCGATCAAGCGCAGCCTACTTTGGCGCTCGGTCAGGGGGTAGTAGCGCTGCTCATAGCTGGGCGGCAGGTCGAGGCTGTGGGGCAGCACGGCAATTTGCAGGAAGTGCAGGCCCTGCTCGTTAGCGAACTGGCGATGTTCCGCCCCCGCCCCAGCGCTGAACAACTGCACCATGCCCGCGCGAATCACCCCCTCGTTGCCGAGGCTGTCGCCGTGAGCCAACCCGCCATCCAGCACGAAGGAGATAATCTCGGCATTGTCGTGGTCGTGCATCGGCCAGCCGTTTTCGGGCTGAACGATGTCCTCGTTGATGGCGGCGAGGGCGCGGAAGCCAGTGTAGCGCGGGTCGTAATAGTCGCCGTAGGAGAAGCAGTAGCGGGTGTGCGCCCAGCCGTGGTCTTCGTAGCCGCGCTCGTTCGCTTTGCGGATGCTGATCATCGTGCTACCCCCTTTGAAGCTACTGCCCCGGTGTGGGTTAGGTCGGCTGCCCGGGAGTGGTTGCGGTCGCGAGGTACTGGCGGAGTTCGGCGGCGATTTCGCGGAAGCGCTTGCGGAGCATGCGAGTCATCAGCGGCCCCATCAGCCACCCCAACAGGTTCGGATTTAGCTGGCCCTCCTGCGTCAACCGCGTACCCGTGGCTACCGGCTCGAAAGTGAAAGTGTGGCGCATCTCGCCCATCTTCATGATGGTGCGGTGTGTAAACCGGCGCCCCGGCTCGAATTCAACGAATTCGTATTCCATCACGCCGAAGCCCTTAAAGTTGCCGCGATAGCGAGCGCCTTGCCGTAGTGGGCCGGGCGTTAGCTGTTCGACACTCTTCAGCGTTGCGGGATCCCACTCCAA
This sequence comes from Candidatus Chloroheliales bacterium, assembly GCA_003243865.1. The sequence goes on from QHBQ01000314.1 coordinate 5,557, forward strand.
TTGTTTGTGGGGGTCAGCAGCGGCGGAGAAGACCTCGCTCGGCGGGTGGTCAATGATGGCGCTTTCTGAAACTCGGAACATTGATAACCTCCTTTTTAGGTTATGCCAGCTAGGATAGAGCGCCAGCCACCACACGAGGGCGGCTGGCGCGGATAAGATGGGTTAGGTCGGTTGTCCGGGGGTGGGGATGACACCAAGCTGGGTCAGCAGGCCGAGGAAGTCCACTTGGCCCCAGTGTTCGACCATCTTGCCATTGGCGAAACGATAGATGTCAATGCCCGGCACGGTAGCGGATTTGCCGGTGGGTGGCATCCCGCCGAATCCGCCCCGGTCGGTGCCGCGCGAGATGAAGCGCACCACCAGTTTGTCGCCCTCGGCAATCATGTCCTCCGGGGTGAAGTGGATGTCCGGGAAAGAAGTGAGGAAGCTCGTGATTATTGGCCTCAGCCCCTCGCGGCCAGGAGGAATCGGGCCGGTGGGGAGGACAGCGTGTTCAGTAAAGTCAAGGGCGATCAGTTCGTCGAACGAGGCCATGTTGCCGCTGTTCCAAACCTCGTTGTACCAGCGCTGCGCGAGTTGCTTGTTCTCTTCGGTTGACATTGGTTTGTTCCTTTCTGATGGTGGGGTCAGCCACTCATCTGGTCTGGCGCACTGCTTCTCTTGGCGAACCCCGTTTCAATGCGCCGGTGGTGCGGGGTTCGCGCCTGCTTGTTCAGGTCATGCTAATTTTAGCCGACCGCTTTCGCCAAACGTTGGGGTTTGTTGGGGTTTCGATTCCTATTTTTGGGCAGTTTGGTAAAACGAAGGCATGAGGCATGAGGCATGAGGCATGAGGCATGAGGATGCGACCTGGGTAAAATAGCGAGGGCGCACATCAGTGCGCCCCTACAACTATCTTCATCTTTAATCCTTAATC
>QHBQ01000263.1 GCA_003243865.1 Candidatus Chloroheliales bacterium
GCGAAGCTACGCCAGATGGCATCACCGAGCGGCGGCACGATGATAAGGGGGCTGGTAGTCAGGCCCAGGCGGTTTAGGTAGATGCCATGCACAACCTGCACCATCGGCGACGCGCCGGTCGGTTCGCCATATGTTTGCAGGTTGCGCACCACCCAAGGGCCAATCAGCGCCACCCCGATCACTGCCGCGATTGCAGTCTCGCGCAGCCAGCCAGCTACTGTGCGCGGCCCACTGCGGGCGCGGCCCAGCAACACCAGCGCGGTGCCGGGCAAGGTAGAAACCATCGTCAGCTTGGTGAGCAATCCCAGCGCAGTGAGCGCACCCAGCAGCGGCGGCCAGCGGCGTTGCTGAGGTTGGCGCATCGCCTCCGCCCATGCCCAGGCGATGGTTGCGCCTACCAAATCAATTGCAATATCGTTGGTTACGGTGGCAGTCTGGAAGGCGAACTGTGGCCAGAGACTGAGCGCCAAGGGTACGCCGAGGTTGAAGGCGGGGCGACCAGGGGCGAGGGTAGCCGCCGCCCGCGCCGCCACGAACACGGTTAGCGTCCCCAATAGCACCGAGATAAGGCGGCAGGCGTAGAGTAGGGTCTGGGGATCGTCGGGCAGAGGCAGGGTGAGGGCGGTGCAGAGCAGGTAGTAGAGCGGCGGCTGAGTGGACTCGTAGGGCAAGGCCCTGAAGCGGGTGAAGTGGTTGGGCGGCTGGACAAAATAGTCGAGCAGCCATTGCGGGCGAGGGGTGCTGTCGGAACTGACCGTGCTGGGGTCGAGCAAGTGAGCCACCGGCAGGATGTGGTAGTCGCGCATCTGGGCCACTACCATCAGGTGTGAAGGCTCATCGGGGGCATCGAGCGGGGGGATGATGAAGGCCCACGCCGTCCCGCGCAGCAAGGTAAATGCAAGGATCGCCGCCAGCAGCCACGATTGGTAGCGGCTAAGTAGCGACGAGGCGGGTGGCGCGGCCACAGGTGTGCTGCTCATCAGTTTATCTCTTTCAGCGGTTGGTTTGCATCGGTGGGTTCTGTATTCCAGAGTCGGCAATCCGCACATGGCTGGCGACCAGCGGCTGGCCCGCCCCGCTGATGGTAACTGTCTGTTCGCCTGCTTTGAGCTTCAGCGGTATAGAAATGGGAGTAGGTTCTTTGCCAACGCTGCCGATGTAAACCGGCGTACCCTCGATGTTGAAGTTGAGCGTGGTAGTGATAGTGGGCGCTTGCAGGTCGAGGGTGAGGGTCGCACTGGTGGGCACATTAGCGTAGAGATCGAGGCTGGCGCGGTTGAAGCTGCGCTGCGGCGGGGACTTGCCGTCGCCATCTTGTGGCCCGCCAAAGACGCTGCCCCAGCCATCGCCCAGGGTGAGGAACGGCGCGTCCGGCCCATCGGTTGGCCGCCAGGCGATCAGTTCGCTATCGCTGTAGACCGCGGTTGGCTGGCTGATGGCGGCAAGGATTGCCTTGAGTGCAGCCGCACGGGGTCCACTGAACTTGGGGGAGTGAACGATAAGGTAGCCAATGTGGTAGTAACGTAGCGCCGCCCGACCAGCCGTGGGCAAATCGTAGTCAATGATATCAGGTGGGATTTGGTCCAGATAGTAGAGGTCTCTGAACGGCGGAGTCTGCTCGATTAGCGGGTAGTAACGGGGGCGAGCCAGGTAGCCACCGACGAGCGGCTTGTGGTGGATAGTTTGAGCATATACATAGCGAGGCTGCCCTAGATTGATGGGCAATTCAATGATCGCATAGGAATCCGGGTCGGCGGCTAGCTGCTGATAGAAGGGGGAGAGGTCTGGCGTAGCCAGTGGGAAGGGGATAGGTAGGTACTCGACAAGCAACAGCGACGCCGCGATGGCAGTGATGATAAGGCGCACCTTGCGCGGGCGGTGGGTGAGCAGGGCGGAGAGGCCGAGGGCGGCAAGCAGCGCAAGGAAGAGCATGGCCGGGGTGAAGAAACGCACTGGCGCACGATACCACTTCAACGCAGGGATACTGTCGAGCAGATATGGCAGCGGAGCAACGTCCATACCCGCAATGTGCAGACGGGGGCCGAGACTGAGCAGCAGCGCGATCAGCATGGTAATGGCCCAGAACCACGCCTGGCGCAAGCGGCGCAGCAGGGCAATCACCATCAGCAGCAGCGGCACGTAGCCGAGGTAGGTTGGGCTTTCGCCAAAGGTTGAGTTGAAATGGGCGCCCCACCAGTTGGCATCCGCGCCCCAGAGAGGGTGTTGGGGGCTGGGCAGAAAGAAGGCGGCGAGGTCAGCGTACAAGTTAAGCATATTGCCCGCCGCCGGAGTGGTAAACTCGCCGCTGGCGCTCTCACCAAACAGCCCCAGCAGCAGCGGCGAGAGCGCTAGCGCGGCCAGCGCGGCGATAAGCCCGCCGCTTGCCAGTGGCAGCCAGCGACGTTGACGGGCTGCCTGCCAAATGACGAACGGCACGCTGAACAGGGCCAGGTAAAAGGCGTACTGCCAGTCACACAGCGCGGTGAGGATAAAGAAGAGCGTAGCCAGTAGCACCCAGCGTGGGCTGAATGTTGAATGTTGAATGTTGAATGTTGAATGCTCGGTGGCAGTTGGGGGGCGGGCGGGGTCTACCGGCGTGGATTGTCGTTCTGTGACCGGAAAGAGGCCGGTGGCATGGCCGAGCGCCCAGAAGTAGAAAGGCAGCCACTGAATCGAGACCAGGTTGAGGAAGCCGATGCTGAGGTGGGCGAACTCGTAAGGGCAGAAGGCGTAGACCAACCCGGCGAAGAAGGGCGCAAGGTAGCCACCGACGACGGCGCGGGCTAGCAGATACATACCGAACGCGGCCAGAATCAGCGCTTGCAGTGCGAGCAGGTTGTAGACCAGGGGCAAGGGGAGGAGCAGTTGCAGCGGGGCGCTAACCAGCCCATTGTAGGGGGTAAGGGTGTGGAGATAAAGGCTGGTACCGTCGGGGTAGAGGATAAGGTCGGAGAAGAAGGGCCAACGCCCACTGAACAGCGCGGTACGCACCCACCAGATGTTCCACAGATTCTGGTAGGCGTCGCAGCAACTCCCCGCTACGCGGTCGCCCAGGTGCAGCGCCAGCGGCCAGCTGTAGATGAGCGCGATGGCCGCATATGCAGCGGCAATGATGGGTGATGAGTAATGAGTGACAAGGAAGGATGCAGGTTTGTGGTTTGCCATAGCGAGTTGGATTATACCACAAGCACCGCCTGATGCCTCAATATGGGTGCATTTCACATTCTAGCACAGCACGCCTATGTCTGTAGGGGCGAACCGTTGTTCGCCCAGCATGGTGCAAAACCATGAAATGCACCCCCTCAATACACGGCCAGGTACTTGTCGAAGATGGGCTGGAGGTTAGCGTTGCTGTGGGCTTGGAAGATGGCGAGCAGGTCGGCGGGGCGGGCGCGTTTGTAGCTGAAGGTGGCATAGTAGTCACGCAGCGATTGGATATAGGCGGTGGGGCCGAGCGCAGCGCGAACCTCGCCGAGGAAGGTTGCGCCCTGGCTGTAGACCGCGAGGAAGTAGGTGGTGTCGAGCAGGCAACTGCCAGCTTGAGGGAAGGCGAACACCGAGGA
>QHBQ01000097.1 GCA_003243865.1 Candidatus Chloroheliales bacterium
ATGCCTTGCGCTGATGTCAATCAATCGTCTGTCCGGCGTAAGTGCGTGCCTTCCAGGTTACGCCCCTGCCGCTCAGGATGCGCACCATCGAGTTAATCAGGATTGCCTCCACCACCAGCGCACCCAGCGGGTGGCTCAGGCTCCATAGCGGCGACAGCTTCAGTATCCCGTTCCATTGCAGCCGCATCAGCAGCAGGACGGTGAATTGTACTACGCCCGCGCCCAGCAGCCACAGTGCGGCGTGAGTTGGCCCCGCCGTCAGCAGGCCAATCAATCCGCCGAATAGCAGCAAAGCGGGCAAAACTGATATAATGAACAGCAGCAGAGCCAGGCTCAGCGCCAGCAGCGGACTGCCAATCGCAATGTAGAAGTTCTTGCTCCAGCCTTGCCAGATTTCCGCCAGCGACTTGTACATCCGCGTGCTGACGATGTCGAAGCCAACCAGCAGCCTGATGCGTTTGCCTGCACCCTTGAACAACTCGCCCAGCGCGTAATCCTCGATGATGCGTTCGCGCACCGCACGATGCCCACCCAGCAGCTCATACGCACTGCGCTTCACCATCAGGAACTGGCCGTTGGCGGCGGCGGTGAGGTTGGACGGGTCGTTGACCTTCTGCAAGGGCCGGTCGGCCAGCGCCGTGGAAAAGACCACCGGCTGCACCACCTTCTCCCAGAAGCTGCCCAACACCTGGAAGGGGTGCAGCGAGAGCAGGTCGAGCCGTTCGCGCTGCATATAATCCAGCGCCGAGGTCAGTGCGTGGGGTTGGGATACCGTGTCGGCATCCACAAACAGCAAATAGTCGGCAGCAGGGCTGGTCCGCTGCACCGCCTGGTAAATGGCATAGCACTTGCCAGTCCAGCCTGACGGCAACGGCCCACCGCTGACCACCAGCAAGTTATCGTGCTGCCGCGCCAGCGTGGTGATGACCGAGAGGGTATGGTCGGTGGAGTTGTCGTCAACCACGATTACTTCGTAGCGTTCGCGCGGGTAGCTCTGCGCCAATAGCGAGGCCAGGCACGCGCCAACCATCGCCTGCTCGTCGCGGGCAGGCACGATGATGCTGATGAAGGGCGCGGGTCGCCCCGCCTGCCAGTCGCGCACGGTCGGCAACTGCGCCCAGCCACGCAGCAGATATTGCTGATAAGCCGCCGTACCCAGCAGCACCAGGGTCAGCAATGTTAGAGTAATCGTCAGCACAGTTATCGCCAGTCTCCCCTCCCATCGGGAGGGGTTGGGGGTGGGTGCGTGAAGCGCAACTCGGACCCCCACCTTGCCTCCCCCAAAGGGGGAGGGATGATTGCTCCCCTCCCCTCGGGAAGGGCTGCGGGTGGGTGCGTGAAGCGCATCAATGCCCATCGCAACTATTATGCCCAAGCTCCGTTTTAACTCATGGCTCATCGCTTAGGGAAGGCACAAACGTTGCTTAGGTCCTGTCTAAAGATTATACCATAGAGCAATAGGTATTTCAGCTAAAATGAGGCAGCTAAGCCCAATCCGTCTTCACAATCCGTTGGCTGCTCACACCAGCCGCAAAAAAGGAGCAGCACAGATGGCGAACCAAACAGCCAGCCCGAACCCGCTGGGCATCCCCACCAGACTCAAGGATCTGCGCACGATGTGGCAGAGCATAGACTGGAATGGCCTGCGCCAACTGGTCAAGGAGGAGGCGGGCGCGCGGGTGGCGATCGTCGGGCCGATCAACTCCGGTAAATCCACCCTCTTCAACCTGCTGGAGGGTCGGGAGATTTCGATGGTCAGCCCCGTCCCCGGCACCACCCTCGGCCCGATTGCCGAACGGGTCGGCCCTTTCACCCTGGTAGACACCCCCGGCTTCGGCGAGGCAGGAGCGGGCGGCTCGGAGCGCGCCAACGTCGCGCTGAAGGCTGCCGCCGATGCGGGCGCGATCGTGCTGGTGCTGGATGCCGATGCCGGACTGCGCCGGGGCGACTTCGAGCTATACAAGGCGCTGAAGCGAACTGGCAAGCCGGTGCTGGTTGCCCTGAACAAGATTGACCTGCTCAAGCACGGGCGCTTTGGCAGCGACGACGATACTGCGCGGATGCTGACCGCCTTCAGCCAGCAGCTAGGCGCCGAGGTGATCGGCATATCGGCAAAGAAAGGCACAAACGTCGCCGAGCAACTCGTTCCTCAACTGATCGAGATGCAGCCCGCCCTCGCGGTCGCGCTGGGCCGTGAACTGCCTATCTTCCGCCGCCAGGCCGCCAATCGCGTCATCAAGCAGAGCATCGCCATGAGTATGCTGGTCGGCGCGGAGCCGATCCCCTTCATTGACATTCCGATACTGCTCGCCAAGCAGATTCAGCTAGTGCTGCGTATCGCCGCCATCTACGGTGAGCCGCTTGACGCCAAGCACGCCCGCGAACTGATCGGCGCGGTGATGGGCGGCTTTGGCCTACGCTTCCTTGCCCAGCAGGGCGCACGGATGGCTGCTGGTGATGCGGCCAAGGTCATCCCCGGCGCGGGCAGCGTGGTGGCCGCCGGTATCGCCGCCGCTGGCACCTGGGCGATGGGTCAGGTGCTGATCCAGTATTTCGAGAGCGGCAAGCGCATGGGTACGGCAGAACTGCAAGCCGCCTTCAGGCAACTCGCCGGCGAAGCCCCCCCCATCACCCTCGAGCGCGACGACCTTGAACCCGCTGCCTACTATCCCGAAGCGCAGTACGAGCCTGCGCCGAAGAAGGCGCGGCGGTTTCCTTTGCTGGGTGGTCGGGACAGGTAGAAAAATAGCAACCACAAGCCTGCCCGTTCGTTATTAGTTTGCGGTCACACTGGATGAAAGCCGCGCGAGGGCTTGACGATGCGCTCCACCTGAATTGTCATGGGAGCAATCAAGGATGATGGAAATGCAAGCTGAATCACCGCTACTGATCCCTGCACCTACACCACAGGATAGGCTAAAGCAGGACGGGCAAAACTCTGCCCTTCTACCAGTGCATCGCACCCTTAAACGTACTTGCGTCGTACTTGTCATCCTTAGTTTGCTCTACCTCCTTCAGCAAGTAGTGTATCCAGATCTCGACACTCAAAATCTAGCCACTGCTGGATCTGTCTGCGGTAAGTGGCAGACTACCACCGGCCCTCGCCTAGCCTGGCAGGGTGGTGGCGGATTCTATAGCGTTAGTGCTATTTCACCTAATGATGTGTGGGCAGGCGGTGGCACGAACAGCGTGTTTGGCCCGATTGACGAAGAAGGCGCTCAACCGATAGCGATGCACTGGGACGGAAAGCGATGGCAGGAAGTCTCTACACCCAAGCCCGGCGATGGTAGCTACTTCGAGGCAGGTGCTGCCATATGATCAATGTCTGCGGCATCCTCTAATGACGTTTGGGCGGTGGGTAGAAGCTGGAGCAGGACGCTCACTATGCACTGGGACGGCTCGTCATGGGGCGTAATCCCCAGCCCCAACGCACAAGATAGTGAAAATGACCTGTTTGCCGTTGCCGCTCTTTCTCATGATGACGCTTGGGCGGTTGGGCAGTACACTGGCCACACGAGCGAGCCTTACTCTATCAACGCGCTGATCGAACACTGGGATGGCCGAAACTGGACTGTCTACAATAACCCTGAGTTGGGTACTCTTGAGGGATCGCTTAAGAGCGTAAACGTGATTTCCGCCAACGACATATGGGCGGTTGGCAATGCTAACGTAAAACCTCTGGCAATGCACTGGAACGGGGTAAAATGGAGTGTTGTTCCCGTACCGGGCGCAGATGAGAAGCTGGAACTTAACGCTGTTGCCGCTGCTTCCAGCAAGGATGTCTGGGCCGTAGGTGAGAGCTACGCATCTGGATCAGCGATCGTGCATTGGGATGGCGCTGCCTGGCGTGCTATGCAATCCCCTGTGACACAACTTGATGTGGCCTTCGAGGAGATAGTTGCCTTGGCCCACGATAATGTCTGGATGATAAGGCATACCTGGCACTCTAGTGAAGATTATAATCAGCCCCAACGCCAGATCATGCGCTGGGATGGTAAACAATGGTCTGAGATCACCCTCCCTGCTTCTATGGCAAATGCGAGACTCGCTGCTATAACGAAGGATCTTGCAGGCAATGTCTGGCTAGCTGGTAGTATCAGCGATGGGAAGGATAAGCCCAGTTATGGCTTCACAGCCCGCTTCAGCCCCTCCTCTTGTCCGTAGCCTTAAGTTGTGCCTACCCGCGCCTGTGTGGTAGAATACGCCTAACTTACCCTATTCCTAGCGTGGAGGAGCAACCCCTTTGACCACTCAGCAACTAACAGGGCGCACTGATGTGCGTCCCTACGAAACTCAGCGTTCGCGCAGGCGCAAACTGCCTCATCCGCTGCTTATTACCGCCGCGCTCGGCGCAGCAACCGCCACTGCTGCCTTGCTGCGCAGGCAATTCGACCACTACGCACTGGCCCGCCTGACCCAGCCTGGCCGCACCCTGTTCCGCGCCGACCCTGCCGAGTTTGGGCTAACCGGCTATCAGCGGGTCAACCTCACCACCAACGATGGCCTGGCGCTGCGCGGGCGCTTCTTCCCTGCCTATGGCTATCGCGGCTATCAGGCGGGTGGCGGTGACGCAAGCGATGCCCGACCCCAAGGCAGCATCATTCTGGTACACGGCTACGGTGGCAACCACGACACCCTGCTCGAATACATCGCCTGGCTGGTGGCGGCTGGCTACAACGTGCTCGCCTACGACCAGCGCGGTAGCGGCCAGAGCGACGGCGAGCGCGTCACCCTCGGCGCACAGGAGGCCCATGATGTCGGCGCGGCAATCGAGTGGCTGCTGGGGCATGGTGAGCAGAACATCGCCATCTACGGCTTCTCGATGGGCGGCACGACCGCCATCCTGGCCGCCGCCGAGTACACTGACCTCAAGGCGGTGATTACCGATTGCGCCTTCGCTAAGCTCGAGGAGGAGATCGAGAGCCGCCTGCGGGTGCGCGGTTACCCCCACTTCGTCACTGCTCCCCTCAGCCGCCTTACCGCCGCCACCCTCACCGACCACCTTCAGGCCGAGCCGGGCGAGCACGACGCCGTCAACGCGGTCAACTGGATCTCGCCCCGCCCGCTGCTGCTCATCCATGCGGGCGACGATGAGGTGGTAGATACCTCCGACGCCTACGCCCTCTACGACGCGGCGGGCGAACCACGCGAGTTGTGGGTCACGCCTCACTCGGTACACACCGCCAGCTACCACGATTACCCCAGTGAGTACCAGCAGCGGGTGATTGCCACGCTTGAACGCGCCTTTGGCAAGGTAGACTTATGCCCAGACGTGCCATCCTCGACCCAGAGGTTGTCTATCGCGGCCACCCCGCGCCCGAACCTTTCTACATTGCGGGCAACCAGACCGGCGTGCTGCTGATCCACGGCTACAGCGGCAGCCCGCCGGAGATGTTGCCCGTCGCCCGCTACCTGCACGAGCGCGGCGGCTACACCGTGGTTGGCCCGCTGCTGCCCGGCCACGGCACCCGCCCCGAAGACCTGCGCCGCATCCATTGGCAGCAGTGGGCCAATGCGGTCAACTACGCCTACGCCAACCTGGCCGCCGGGTGCGAGCGCATCTTTCTAGTCGGCCTGAGCATGGGTGGCGTGCTCGCGCTCTACCAGGCCGAACGCCTCACCACCGACCCCGACCGCAAACTCGCTGGCGTTGTTTCCCTCGCCGCGCCGATGTATGTAAACGACTGGCGGGTGCCGTTCGCCCCGTTTGCCAAGTACGTCATCCGCTGGCAGGGTAATCGCTACACCAGCCTGGAAGAGAAGACCAGCGTCCGCGACAAGGCGGCGGTCAAGGAGTTGTGGAGCTACCTGCGGATGCCCAGCCACGCCGCCCACCAGTTGCTGGTGCTGATGAAGCAGACCCGCCGCAACCTCGCCACCGTCAGCGTGCCGCTGCTGATCATCCACAGCCGCCACGATACCACCTCGCCACCGCCCAGCGCCCAGATTATCTACGACAGCGTGGCCTCTGCCGACAAGCAGCTGGTCTGGCTCGACAACTCCAACCACGTCATCACCGTAGATTACGAGCGCGATCGAGTTAATCAGGCGGTGTATGATTTCATCAACCAGCACAACGGTTGATGCCAGCAATGTTCGGAACTGACATCATGATGGTATCGGTTGGAGCGTACATACCTGCCAACCTTACGTATAACACGTAAGGTTGGCTTAGATACACTCTTCTCTAAAGGAACAGTTAGTCAAGGTTACGTCCAACCTTACGTATAACACGTAAGGTTGAAAGGATAGATATGACAGAGATAGAAGGGGTAGACACCCCGCAAATCGAACGAGTGGTAGACTTCTACGGTGACCAAGTGCCAGTGGCGCAGGTGGAAGAGGGCAAACTATATGTGCCGATCCACGCCCTAACTGACAACCTCGGCCTATCCTTCAGCGGGCAGAGTGACCGTATCCGCCGCGATAACGTACTTGCCGCGAAGTCACGACAGGTAGCAGTTACTGGCGCAGATGGCAAGAACCGACAGCAACTATGCCTGCCCCTGGATATGATACCAGGCTGGTTGTTCGGCATTGCTGCAAACAGAGTCAAGCCTGAGCTACGCGAACGGCTCGACCTCTACCGTGCTGAGTGCTTTGATGTGCTGTGGAACGCCTTCAAAGGTGACATCATGCCCGCCGCGCCCACACCTTCCGGCTTGACACCAGCCGAGCAGATGCTGGCACAGGCCGAGGCGATCTACCAGCTCGCCCGCCAGCAGGTGGATCTTGAGCGGCAGTATCGCATGATGGCCGAGTACACGCGCGGCTTCATTCGTGAAACGCGCCCCCAACTGACCGACCATGCGCAACAACTGAGCGGCCACGAGCAGCGGCTAGTCTCGCTGGAGCTACGTCTCGACCCCATCAGCAATGTCACCGAGGAGCAGGCCAACGAGATTGCCCTCGCGGTGAAGAATGTGGCCTATGCTCTGGGCGGCTCAAGCCAGAGCTACGGCAAGGTATATAGCGAACTCTATCGCCGCTATCGGGTAACCAGCTACAAGAGCCTGCCACGCAGCCGCTACGACGAGGCTATGGCCTGGCTGGGGCAATGGTATGTGGATATTGAGGGCGGGCAGAGCAAGTAGGAATGAAGATGCAAGATGCGCCGGTAATCGAGTGTATTAACCTGAACAAAGCATATGGCCGCATCCGCGCCCTCAGCAACCTCAACCTGACCGTGCATCAGGGCGAGAGCTTCGGGCTGCTGGGCGAGAACGGTGCGGGCAAGAGCAGCCTGGTGCGCTTGCTGATGGGCTTCACCTTTCCCAGCAGCGGTGAATTGCGGCTGTTCGATGATCCCAACCTTGGTCGCGCCCGCCAGCGCATCGGCTATCTGCCAGAGCAGCCGCAGTATGACCGCCAGTTCAGCGCGGTGCAATATCTCGGCTACCTCGGCAGGCTGGCGGGCGTTCCCCGCGCCCAGCTACGCCAACGCATTGCCGACCTGCTCGAACTGGTCGGCCTCACCCCGGCTGCCGACCGGCACATTGGCGGCTACTCGAAGGGGATGACCCAGCGGGTCGGCATTGCCGCCGCGCTGATCCACAAGCCCGCCCTGCTCATCCTCGACGAGCCATCCGCTGGCCTCGACCCCGGCGGGCAGTGGGACATCCGCAACATCCTCGCCCGCCTGCGCGCCGAGGGCGTGACCATGCTGCTCTGCTCCCACCAGCTTGTGGAGGTCGAAGACCTGTGTGATACGGTCGGCATACTGCGCAAGGGCGAACTGGTGCGCAGTGGCGCGGTCGCCGATTTGCTCAACCTCGCCAACCTGGTCGAGATCGTCGCTGACGCCATTAGCACGACAACGCTGACCCGCCTCCAGGCGATGGAACTGGACACGCTCGATGTTGACGGCAACCGCCTGGTCGTACCCGTCGCCGCCAGCCAGCGGGTGCTGCAAACCCTGCTCGAAGAGGGCGCCCGCATCGTCTCGATGAACCCACTGCGCCGCAGCCTCCAGGATGTTTACCTGCAAGTCAGTCGCGGCGTGCCAACCAAAGTGCCAACCCGCCCCGCCCGCTAGCTCATGAGTCATTCCGCATCTTGGGGATAAGCTAATGGGCTGAAGCGCCGCTAATCTAAGCCCCCAGCGGGGGTTTGGGGGAGAATCTCGCAAACTCAACCATGCTGGCCGCCAGCCCTAGTGCGCATCACAAATCGAAAACGGTTACGATGGGCAGCTAGCAGGGGCAAGATTCTCCCCCAACCCCCGCTGGGGGCTTAGGATCGTGCTACGGACCCGCCCCCAGCCCCTCCCGATGGGAGGGGAGACAAACCCCTCTACCTACCGGGGGAGAGGGAAAGGAGCATCTATGCGTTCGATCTTTACCATCACCGGCCACACCATCAGCGAACACCTGCGTAGCTGGCAGTTCCTCGCTGAGTTGCTGCCCGCCGCTGGCATCATTGCGGTGTTCTTCAAATACGTGCCTATCCACGGCAACTACGACCAGTTCGCCGCGATTATCGGCGCATATCTGCTGCTGCAAGCAATACTCACCACCGCGCTGATCTTCACCTCGGCGGCCAAAGCCCGCAGCTACCCGGTGCTGGCGCGGCTGACTACCCGCTGGCCCTTCTTCGTCGGTAAGCTGCTGGCTGCGTTGCTGCTGGTGTTCGCCACCTACGCCCTGCTGCTCGCCTACCTGCTACCCACCCGCCTGCTCAGTTTCGCGCCAGAGCAGAACCCCTGGTTCTACCTGCTGGTCGGTAGCGGCGCGATGCTGCTCAACGTCGTCACCGTCAGCGCCATTACTGCGCTGGCGATGCCCCTGATCAGCGGCTCAGTTGTGCGCCTAATCATCCTCGCCCTGTTCGCCCTCAGCGTCTTCAGCTACAGCGTCGCCGATGTACCAACCCAGTTGCGCTTCCTGGTCGCCCCCTTCAACGCGCTGACCTTCCCCATCCTGTTCACCTACCAGCTAGCCCACAATCCAGTATTCGAGTCGTGGACGCCAATTGCGCTCACCACCAACCTGCTCTACCTGGTGGTCGCCCTGCTGCTGGCTCACTACTTCTTCAGCCGCCGCGAGTTGCTGCTGGCCTGATTTGTAGATTTGGTATAGCTTTACAAAGATGGCAACTCCTGCAAACTCGACAGACCGAAGTAGCGCAGAAACGCGGTTGTCGTTGCGTAGAGGATCGGTCGGCCCGCCGTCTCCAGCCTGCCCACCTCCTCGATCAGCCCCCGCGCCAGCAGGGTGTTGACCACCCCGCCGCTGTCCACTCCGCGCACCGCCTCAATCGCGGCGCGGGTTACCGGCTGGCGGTAGGCGATCAGCGCCAGCGTCTCCAGCGCCGCCTCGCTCAACCGCGTGTTCGCCTGCACCCCCAGCAACCGCGCCACTACCGGCGCGGCCAGCGGCGCGCTGACCATCTGCACCTGCTCACCGCTGCGCTGCACTCGCAGCCCCCGCCCGCGCGTAACCAGTTCATCCTGCAAGCTGATCAGCGCATCCTCGGCCTCGCGCATCGTGACCATCAGCGCCTTCGCCAGCGCAGCAATCGTTAGCGGTTCACTCGCCACGAACAGTAGCGCCTCAAGCAGGGTGCTGATCGGCACCTCGTGCGGCTGCTCCGGCTCGTGTCGCGCACTATTCTGTCTTCTTCGCTCACTCATGGCCGCAAGTATACATTATCGCTCTGCCCCGCTGCAATCCTTGCCGGGACGCTTGCACCATCAGGGCGAACAACGGTTCGCCCCTACAGCACTGCGACCTTCGTAGGGGCGAACCGTTGTTCGCCTCCGCATCTCCCTCTGCCGCAATCCTTGCCCGCCCGCCACCCCTGTGCTATACTCGGCGCATGACCAATGTTCCTGACTTTCAATCCAAACCCCCGAACCTGAAGTCCAAAGTCGCCGACCGCCTGCCTGCCGCTTACCGGCAGGCGCTGGCGGTGGTTGCTGATGAGGCGCAGCGCCGCAGCATCGGCGTCTATCTCGTTGGCGGATTCGTCCGCGACCTGCTGCTCGATCGCCCCAACTTGGATATTGACATCGCGGTCGAGGGCGACGCAATCGCGTTCGCCACTGCCGTCGCTGCCCACCTCGATGCTGCCACTGCACCGCCAACCAACTCAAAACTCAAAACCCAAAACTCAAAATTGCTCCACCCCCAGTTCGGCACCGCCACCGTGCAGCAGGACGACCCGCCGGTGCAGCTCGATTTCGCCAGCACCCGGCAGGAGAGCTATGCCCAGCCCGCTGCGCTGCCGACGGTCAGCCTCGTCGCCGACATCGCCACCGACCTGCGCCGCCGCGACTTTACCATCAACGCGCTGGCAATCCGCCTCACCGACTACACCCTGGTGGACCCCTATGGCGGTCTCGCTGACCTCAACGCGGGCCTGATTCGTGTGCTGCACCCCGCCAGCTTCGTTGACGACCCCACTCGCATTTTCCGTGCGGTGCGCTACGAGCAGCGGCTCGGCTTTGCCATCGAACCCGCCACCCTCAGCCTACTGCACGATGCGGTTGTCAGTGGTCTGATTGACCGTCTCAGCCCCGACCGCCTGCGCCACGAGCTTGAAAAAATATGGCGCGAAGCACGCGCCCCCGCGATGTTCGCCCGCCTCGCCGAACTGGGTATCCTGGCGGTGGTGGATCCCGCGCTGCGCTGGGACGAACAGTTGCGCCACCAGTGCGAGGCGGCTGCCGTCGCCGAGCCGCTCACCACCCGCCCGCTGCTCCACCTGCCCCTGCTTACATATCGCCTGAGCGATGTTGAGCAACAGCGAGTCAGTGAACGGCTCAATCTTGATGCCGCTACCCGCGCCCTGATAAAGCAGATGCGCCAACTGCGCGAGCACCTACCCGACCTGCTGCACGCCGCCCGCCGCAGCGACATCTACAATCTACTGCACCCCTATCCCGATCTCGTGCTGCTGGCAACTACCTATGCGCTCGCCCCTTACGGCACTGGTAGCGTCCCGGCGAATGCCACCGCGCTTGACAAGATCAACCTCTACCGCCGCGAACTGGCGGGCATCAAGCCGGAACTGGATGGCGACTATCTGACCGCGCTGGGCCTGCCACCGAGCAAGGCATACAGACAGATGCTCGATGAACTGGGTCGCGCCAAGCTGGACGGCGAGGTGCCAACCCGCGCCGCCGAGGAGGCCCTGCTGCAACGGCTGGTGGCTCAGGCAAAGGGGGAATTAGCATGGATGGCAGCAACTCTAGTGAAGCACTCGACCGCTTCGCCGCCTTCTACGACCTCGAGTACGCCGATTACAATGAGGATGTTAGCTTCTACCTGAACTACGCCAGCATCTACCGTGACGAACCCGACCCCCAGGCTAGCATCCAGAGCCGGAAGCCCCAAATCCTGGAGCTTGGTTGCGGCACAGGGCGGCTGCTCGTGCCGCTGGCGCGGGCTGGTTGCGAGGTGGTGGGGGTGGACGCTTCCCCCGCGATGCTGGCGATTGCCAGCGATCGCCTTGCTGCCGCTGGCGTCAGCGATTGCATCCCACTCACCGCCGAGATGAGCAAGGCCAACCTACCTGCTGGTTATCGCGCCGACCTGATCATCATTGCGCTCAATACCTTCCAGTACCTGACCAGCATGGAGGCACAAATCGCCACCCTGCGCCGCCTGCGCCCCCACCTGGCCGAGGATGGCAGGCTGATTATTGCGCTGCCCGGCCCCACCATCTGGCCCGACCAGGAGCGCCTCGACAACATCCTCTACCTGCAAGGCAGCTTCGCCGCCCCTTCCGGTGGCACAGTGCAGAAGTGGTTCACCGCTACCTACGACCCAATCAGCCAGTTGCAGGCGGTGACTTTCATCTACGACGAGATCCAGTCAGATGGCACGCTGCGCCGCACCCTCGCCCCGCTCACCCTGCGCTACACCTTCCGCTACGAGATGGAGCATCTGCTCGCCGCCTGCGGCTACCACCTCGAACGCCTCTACGGCAGCTACGAACTCGACCCCCTCACCGCCGACTCCGCGCATATGATCTTCGTGGCGCAAGGCGGCCATGAGCCATGAGTCAGGCATAAGTAATGGGCCAACCACACGGGGGTTGGCCCATCTGTTCGCTCCTGCCAGGCAGAGGCGGGTGCGGCAAGCATGGTTAGCTGCCAGGTGTCTAGGTGTGTAGCAGGATGGCCGCCACCACCGCCGAGACGGACAGGAGGAAGGCAAACATCACCATAGCAACCGCAACGTTGCCGTTACGGATCTCTGCTATCTCATCCATCCCTGGGGTCAAAACGCTGAACACACGCATCGCGATTGCCACCACCAGGGTAAAGATGAGCGCGCCGATGATTGCCCAGCCGAGGGCGAACAGGGCATTGACGATGACATTGCCTAGGTCAACCCCCTGGTTGGGCCTGGGAATCCCCGGCAGGCCAGTCTGCGCCAGAATGTTGTATAGAACGTGCATTACTACTCGATTCTCCTTTCGTGCTTGCGCTATCGCACGGTTGCGCGTCGCCGCGTTCAGCCGCCGAAGTTCTTGTTGATGAAGTCCTTGCTGTTGGACACGGCCTCGCCAGTATCGAGGTTGATGACCTGGGCGTTGTTGAGGGCGTTGCTGAAGATGGTTTGCGCATCCTTCACCTTCGCGTCGCTGCCATCATTGATATCGGCGACCAGGGTAGCGAAGTCGCTGCT
>QHBQ01000266.1 GCA_003243865.1 Candidatus Chloroheliales bacterium
GTAGACGGGCTGCTAGCAGGAAAGAAGTAAGCGGCCCAGTGGCTCTGCCATGCAGTGCGTATCTGGTACAATAGGCGCACTGCATGGCGACACTGCGGGGGGAGGGAAGGGGAGCAGCAGCATGGCACCGCTCAAGTACGAAGAGTATCCAGTGCAGGAAGCGCAGGCGGCGCGGCCACCGCGCCGTTCGCGGTTGCGCCGCCACCTGCCCGCCTACCTCTTCCTGCTCCCTGGAATGCTCCTCTTCCTCACCTGGACCCTCTACCCACTCATCTACTCACTAATCATGAGTTTCGCCGAGTGGAACCTGATCAAGCCGAGTCAGTTCGTGGGCCTAGACAACTATACCCGCGCCCTGCACGACCCCTACTTCTGGCTGGCGCTACAGAACACCCTCTTCTACGCCTTCATCACCGTGCCGGGGCAGATGGTGCTGGGGCTGGCGATTGCGCTGCTACTTGATGGGCCGCTGCGAGCGCGGGGCTTCTTCCGCACCATCTACTATATCCCGGTCATCACCTCATGGGTGGTGGTATCGCTCATCTTTACCTACCTGTTCAACGGCCAGGCCGGGCTGATAAACTGGATACTGCGCGACGTGCTGCACCTGATCAGCACCGACATCAACTGGCTGGGCGAACCATTCACCGCCAACCTGGTCATCGCCCTGCTCGGTATATGGAAGGGCATTGGCTGGACCATGGTCATCTTCCTGGCCGGGCTGGGGTCGGTGCCAACCGAACTGCACGAGGCGGCGGCGATTGATGGCGCGAACGGCTGGCAGCGGCTGCGCCACATCACCCTGCCACTAATCCGTCAAACTATCACCTTTGTGCTGGTCATCCTCACGGTGGGCGCATTCCAGGTGTTCATCTCAGTCTACATCATAACCGGCGGGAAGCCCTTGCATCGCACCGATGTGCTGCTCACCTATATGTACAGCAACGCCTTCGACTCGCTCGACCTCGGCTATGGCGCGGCCCTATCTTACCTGTTCGCCGCGATGGTATTCGCCCTCAGCATCGCCCAGATTCGCCTGCTCAGGCGCAGAGCGGAGTATTGATAATGCTCAACCGTACCTCGTTCGCGGGCAGCCTGCTCCGCTACCTGTTTCTCAGCCTCGGCGCAATAGTGATGCTGGCCCCATTCATCTACATGATTAGCACTTCGTTCAAGCCGCACGCCTACGTACTGGAGTTGCCGCCACTGATTATCCCCAGCCAGCCCACGCTCGACAACTATACGCGGGCGGTAACCATCAACCACTTTGGGCAGTATTTCGCCAACAGCCTGTTCGTGGCCCTGGTCTCGACCGTAGTGACGGTGATACTCTCGTCGCTGCTGGCTTATGGCTTCGCCCGTTTCGAGTTCCCTGGTCGCAATTTTCTCTTCTACCTGATGGTGGCAACGCTGATGATCCCCACCCTGGTGCTAATCATCCCTCAGTTCGTCCTGGCAAAGAACTTGCACCTGCTCGACAGCCTGTGGGGGCTAATCGTGGTCTACTCGGCAGGCACCGCTTTCAATATGTTCCTCCTACGTGGCTTCTTCGAGGAGATACCGCAGGAATTGCTCGATGCGGCGGTAGTGGATGGAGCGGGGCCGTTCGCCACCTTCTGGCACATCGCGCTGCCGCTGGCTCGCCCCGCCCTGGCGGCGGTGGCTATCTTCTCCTTCCTCGGCGCCTGGGACGAGTTCACCTGGGCAAATACGGCAATTAACAACCAGGANCTGTATACCCTGCCGATTGCNATNCGCCTCTTCCAGCAGCAGCACGGCACCGAATGGGGGCTNGTCTTCGCCGCCGCTGGCATCGCGGTGCTGCCGGTTATCATTGTCTTCGTCATCTTCCAGCGCGAGTTTATCAAGGGCGTGATGGCCGGTGCGGTTAAAGGTTGATAACTATGGCAGATAACCTCTTCAAGCGCAGCATCGCAGTAATCAAGGCTAATCAGGCCGCCAGCGGGGCGTTCATCGCCAGCCCCAGCTTCGCCCAGTACCAGTATTCGTGGTTCCGCGATGGCAGCTACATCGCCTACGCAATGGACCTGGTGGGCGAGCGGGAGAGCAGCCGCCGCTTCTACGACTGGGCGGCGGCTGCGGTGCTGGCGCGAGCCGATGTGGTGGCGCGGGCAACTACCCGCGCCGCTGGCGGTGAACCGCCCGCCCCAGCGGACATCCTACACACGCGCTACAACCTCGACGGCACTGTGAGCGACGACGACTGGCCCAACTTTCAGCTTGACGGCTTCGGCACGCTGCTTTGGGGGATGAGCGAACATATACGGCGGTGGGGCGACCAGGCAGCGGATAGCTGGCAGCAGGCCGCCCGCCTGGTTGCCAGCTATCTCGCAGCCTTGTGGCGGCAGCCCTGCTATGACTGCTGGGAGGAGTTCGGCGACAAAGTACATATCGCCACCCTTGCTGCCGTCTACGGCGGACTGAATGCCGCCGCCGACCTGCTGGGTACAGATGAACCGCGCCACAGCGCCGCCGCCATTCATCGTTTCGTGCTGGATGAGGGGGTAACGGATGGTAGGTTGTGCAAGTTCATCGGTAGCCGCTTGGTGGATGGCAGCCTCATCCACGCGGCCACTCCCTACCGCCTGCTTGCGCCAGACGACCCGCTGATGGTGGCAACCGTTGCCCGCATCGAGCGCGACCTCGTGCGTGACGGCGGGGTACACCGCTACANCGAGGATAGCTANTANGGCGGCGGNCANTGGATACTGCTCAGNGCTTATCTCGGCTGGCANTACCTGGAGCGNGGNGAGNTCGNAGCGGCGCAACGGCTACTGGACTGGATCGAGGGTGCAACCTGCGCCGACGGGCTGCTGCCAGAGCAAGTCGCCCGCCACCTCAATTACCCGCAGATGTTGCCAATTTGGCAGGAACGCTGGGGCCATAGCGCCTGCCCGCTGCTCTGGTCGCACGCCGCCTATCTCACCCTCGCCAGCCATCTTAGCCGTTACCTGAACAGGATTGACTATGCCCACGATTGAAGATGTCAGCTGCGACAAGGCGACATATCGTCCCAGCGAAGCTGCCTACGTCACCGTAGCGATGGCTAACGAGCAGGATGCCGATTTCGCGGGTAGCCTGGTGCTTACCGTTACTCATCTCGATCGCACGATAATGCGGCTTGAGCAGGCGGTAGCTATTGCTGCGAGTGGTAACCGCGCCGCCACCTTCAGCGTAGAGCCACCTGCGGATAGCTTCCGAGGCTATGGGCTGGATGCCGCCCTCTACGCTGGCGGAGACGAACTGATAGCCGAGGGCAGTGGCGCATTTGATGTGCTGGCAAGGTGGTCGGATGCCCCGCGCTATGGTTTCCTTGCCGACTTCGCACCTGGGCAGAGCGATGTCGCTGCCCGCTGCGACCGGCTTGCTCGTTACCACCTCAATGTGGTGCAATTCTATGATTGGATGTGGCGGCACTATCAACTGCTGCCGCCCCAGGACGATTTCAGCGATGCGCTGGGGCGGCAGCTATCCCTCGGTGTGGTGCGTGAGGCTATCG
>QHBQ01000074.1 GCA_003243865.1 Candidatus Chloroheliales bacterium
CAGGGAACGAACCTGGTACTGAAGGCGGGTGTGGCCGAGATGTTCGCGGGGGCGGTCAGCATGGGCCTGGGTGCGTATCTGGGTAGCAAGACCCAGCGACAGGTCTACAAGAAGGAGAAGGCCCGCGAATATTACGAAGTCGAACACATGCCAGAGGCGGAGCGGCAGGAGGTGCGCGACATCTATCGGGCAAAGGGTTTTGAGGCTGCGGAGCTGGAGGTTATCGTCGCACGTATCACCAGCAACAAGGACCGCTGGGTGAACATGATGATGAGCGAGGAGCTTGGCTACGGCGACGAGACCAGCGAAAGCCCGATTCGCACCGGCCTCATCGTTGGCGTATCGTACATGGTTGGTGCGCTGGTGCCGCTGTCGCCGTACATCGTCCAGCGCATCCTAAGCATCACCCAACCGCCCGGGGCGCTGAACATCCCCCTCATCATCTCCGCCGCGCTGACCCTGGCGGCGCTGTTCGCCTTTGGTAGCTTCAAGTCACGGTTCACCCACCGACCCTGGTGGCGCAGCGGGTTGGAGATGATGATCGCGGGCGGCATCGGCGCAGTAATCGTCTATAGCATCGGCCACTTCATCGCGGGGTTTATTTCCTGATCAGATTGAAGATGAAGGCTCCTGCTGTAAAGGAGACGGCGGGCTGGTATAACCTCTGCACAGGTCAGCTTTCGACCACTCGCTGCGGCGCTCAGTGCTAGAGGTATGAGTGGGAAAGGAGAGATCGCACTTGCTAGCAATTGACAAGGTTGCATTTACCATCGGCAGTATCGAAGTGCGCTGGTACGGCATCATTATCGCCACCGGCGCGTTGCTTGCTGTTTTGCTGTCCACCCGCATTGCCCGCGTGAAGGGCGAGAACCCCAACCACATCTGGGAGGTTTTCCCGGGGGCGTTGATCGGGGGCATCCTTGGCGCGAGGATTGGCTTCTTCGTCGCTGAACCAGGCGCGTTTAAGGGGTTGGCATCGCTCAATCCGCTAAATGGTGGCTTTCAAGGCCTCAGCATTCAGGGCGCAATGGTCGGCGGTATCCTCGCCACTTTGATTTATTGCCGCCTCGCTAAGATTGGCCTGCTTCGCCTGATGGACATCGCCGCGCCGGGCATCGCCATGGCCCAGGGCATCGGCAGACTGGGCAATTTCATTAATCAGGAGGCTTATGGCACCCCTTGCGCCCAGGATGAGCCACTCTGTATCACGATTGACCCGATCAACCGCAGGCCAGGTTATCAGCAGTACGACCGCTTCCACCCGACGTTCGCCTACGAGATGATCCTCAATTTCATCAATGCGGGTATCGTCTACTGGCTGAACCTGCCCAGGCAGCAGCAGCGGTTTGCCCTGCGCGACGGCGATGTGTTCTGGGTCTATGCGATTATCTACAGCATTGGCCGCTTTATCATCGAGGGTATCAGGGTAGACAGCGCGATGGCAGGCGATGCGAAGGTGCCGCAACTGTTCGCCATTGTCACAATTGTGGTCGCCTTCGGCTTCATCGCCTTCAATCACCGCACTCGCAGGACGAAGCAACTGGCGGGTGCAACTCCCACCGGCCGCAGTGCCACCTTCACTAGCGGCCGCCACTTGACCACCCAGAACTCAGCGGCGAGCAGAGGCGAACAGGCGACGAAGAAGATTAGTGGGGTTGGTGGCGAAACGGACGTGGCCGACGCTAAGGCGATCAATACTGCCAGCGATGAGACGACTTAACCTTGCGGATTGGTATTAGTATGGTCCAGCCGCAGCCGTTATCGCCTCAGTTGCTTCTTTGGCAAGGTTACGGGTGTAGAGGTGATGGTAGAACCCCCCTTGCTCCATCAGCTCAGTGTGACTACCTTCCTCGACTATCTGCCCATTGTTTAGCACCAGTATCTTGTCCGCCTTGTGTACCGTACTTAGGCGGTGGGCAATCACCAGGGTGGTGCGCCCCTTCATCAATCGCTCAAGCGCCTGCTGCACCAGTCGCTCCGACTCGTTGTCCAGGTTGTTGGTCGCCTCGTCAAGGATGAGGATGCGAGGGTCGCGCAGGATGGCGCGGGCAATGGCGATGCGTTGGCGCTCCCCGCCAGAGAGTTTAACCCCGCGCTCACCAATCGTGCTGGCGTAGCCATCAGGGAAGGCGGTGATGAACTGGTGCGCATTGGCCTCGCAGGCAGCCGCCTCAATCTCGGCATCACTAGCAGAAAGCCTCCCGTAAGCAATGTTCTCGCGGATGGTGCCGCCGAACAGCGCTGCATCCTGCGGTACAATCGCAATTTGCTGGCGCAGGCTAGCTGCCTGCACATCGCGGATGTCGTGGCCGTCCACTGTGACACGTCCGCCAGCTACGTCATAGAAACGGGGGATGAGGTTGGCGATGGTGGTCTTGCCCGCACCGCTCACCCCGACCAGGGCGATGACCTGACCCGGAGTAGCCTCCCAGCTAAGGCCGTGCAGCACCACCGGGTTCTGCTTCTCCGCCCCTGGCTGGGTGTAGGCAAAGTCTACCCCCTCGAACGAGACTGCCCCCGCCACCTTCGGTATCGCCGAGGCGGCAGTGGTTTCGGTGATGTTGGGTTTTGCATCGAGCAGTTCAAATACCCGCCCTGCCGCCCCGACTGCCTCTTGCGTCTGACCGTACAGCCCGGCCAGGCTGGTGATTGCCCCTCGCACGCTCATCATATAGAAGGTGAAGTACCCCAGCCCTAAAGGGCGGGGCTTCTACGCTAAATCCGAAGATTATCGCGTTGGCTGCTTCCCAGCCGAAGGATGATCTTAGCCGCTTCCTCGTCACGATCGCACTCCTCACCGCAAGGGCAAGAGTGCCAGCGTTCGTCAAGTTCCTTCTTCTTGACCGCGCCGCAACCGTAACAGGTTTGGCTGGTGTAGGCTGGCTAGAGTAGACTGCTTGGCAAAGGACAGCACTCTTTCGCACATGGTTAGGAACTGTTCTTTGTTCATACTGTTTTTCATGTTGTTAACAAGGCGGCACGCCAATACAACATTACCCGTCGTGTAACCTTGAGAAGGGTTAATCTGGTCAATGGTAACAGCTACGTCAGAGTTGACTTCGAGACTGAGCATAATGCCACTATAAGCGCAACGACCTTCTTGCGTTTTGTACAAAGTTAGCAGGTAATCAACATCAATGTTGTAGGGTATACCCTTCTCTACGGCACGTTGCCTGGCTGTTCGTGCCAGCGCACTCAGCCTTTGAGTAAACCCTTTGCTGTATCGAGCCTTACAGTATCGTTTATTACACTCGGCACAAACTGGGTGAGTATAACTAACCCGTGTACCGTCGGCCTTAGTCCTATTAACCAGGGGGAGGGCCGTAACTGGAAAAACTTGTTTGCACAAACAACAGGTTTTTGTGGTTGGTAGGGGAAGATGATAACTGCTTTTATGCCCTACACCTTTGCAGACCGAACACTTTTGTTGAGCCATTAGACAATGTTCCTCCTTTTTGTTTTCGTTGAATGGATTATAACACGAAGCATTGTGTTTGTTAACATAGATTCACGAACAGCACGCATCTACCGGCGCTTTCAGCCTTGTAGACACAGAACTGCTGGAACTGGCTCCAACCCACGTCGCTAATCGAAAGGGCAAGGCTGTGCATCTTGACCATGTTGGCTGGCTTCAAGTCCTCGAACACTATCGTGCCGTAGCGGTTGACCAACTGCCTACTCAGCTTATGGGCAAAGTCAGCACGTTGGTTGGCAACCTTACGGTGGACAGTGGCAACTGCTTGTCTAGCTTTGTTACGGCGGTGACTGCCTTGCTTGCAGCG
Source organism: Candidatus Chloroheliales bacterium (assembly GCA_003243865.1). Next base: position 3,783 of record QHBQ01000074.1, read on the forward strand.
GGCGAGGGCTTGTTGCTTGCTAGCCAGTTTCGCCAGCGACTTACGCAAATAGCGCGGGTTGGTGAAGTGTTCGCCGTTGGACAACGTAGCGAAGTAATTCAGTCCCATGTCCACGCCAACCGCTCTATCACTTTGGGGCAACGGTTCGGCTTCGACTTCTACGCTGAAACAGACGAACCAATGCTCACCCTCGCGCACCACGCTAACCGTTTTGACCTTGCCCAGTATTTCACGATGCAACCTAATCTTCAATGTGCCAATCTTGGAGAGACTCAATCTATCGTTCTGAAGCGACCAACCGCTTTGTGGGTAGGTGATACTATCATAGCGACCTCTACCCTGGAAGCGGGGATAGCTAGCCTTTTCACCGTGTTTCACCCGACGAAAGAAGTTCTGGAACGCTTTATCGGCGCGGCGCAATACATCCTGAAGCACCTGGCTATAGATGTCGCGGTATTCGGGGCGGCAATCTTTAATCTCTGGCAGTTGGTTGGCTTGGTCAACGTAGCTAACCGATTTGCCACGCATCTTGTAGGCATCGCGCCGTTCTTGCAAGCTGGCATTGTACAGTTCACGGCAACGTGCCAACTGCCAGTCAAGCAACTTCGCTTGGCTAGCGGTGGGATACAGCCTGAACTTGTAGGTGCGCTTAGACATTCTTCTGGTTCTCGATGTATTGCTTAATCACCGATAGCGGTGCGCCGCCGACGGTGGAGCAAAAGTAGGAGTTCGTCCATAGCGACGGCAATCGCTTCTTCAATTGAGGGAACTCTTGACGTAGCAGCCGCGATGAACGGCCCTTCACCAACTTGATGAGCTTGTGGATACCAAACTGAGGGTCAACCTCTACCAGCAGATGTACGTGGTCGGGCATGACCTCAAGCTCAAAGATGTCGGCCTGGTGTTCGGCACAAACATCACGGATGATTTCCTTCAACCGTTCGTCAATGGGTTCGAGTAGCACCTTACGGCGGTACTTCGGACACCAAACGATGTGATACTTGCATGAGTATGTGATGTTGTGATTGGACTTGTAGGTTGCCATACAAGTATTATACCACACCACGCTATCTAATGCAAGCTGTACTCAAAACTCGAATGAGCTTTCACGGTTCTGGCTACGCAGGGCGGCTGTATCCCCAGCAATAAATTGCGGGGTCTTAAACGCTTTGAAATCCGATAAGCGGACTGTAAACCCGTAGCAGCGTGTTGCGGCCCAGGCCGTTAGTGTGGTAAGCAGCCAGGGAGGAGTCAGCGAGGAAGCGGGTGCGGGCGAAAACATCGTTTGGTACTGGCAGGTACAGCTCGGTGTAGTGCGGCGCAACATACTTGCGCTCAAAGTAAGGCACCCAGTGCCGTCGTTGGGGCTGCGCTGCGAAGGAGGCAACTAGGATTCGCGTGTCGAGAGTGGCAAGCTGCTCGGTAGTAGGGGGTAGGTGCAACTGCACCAGATGCTCGGCGCAGTATACTCAAGCGAGGTGACAGAGAAAAACCAGCGCAACCGGCTTAGGGTAGACCTAAGTTCCACGTTCGTGCCATCGGTGGCAGGCAAGCTGAAGTTGGGTGCGACCTGGCCCACCCGGGGTAGGCGCAGCACTGGTTGGTTGCTCATAGCTTGATGGTTAGTTGGTGGTGGGGTTAGGCGGGGTAATGGGGTGGGCAGTGCGCTCCCCTTCACTGGCAAGCCGCCGGTGGCTGCCAGCAGACAAAGGGCGGCGGCCCGCGTACCTCACATGATAGACAAGCAAATATCCAGCAACCTCATTGATACGGTAAAAGATGATATAGCTGCCTACAATGGCTCGGCGATAGTTGGTGGGCAAGCCCTCGCCGGTACGGCGGCGGTAAGGGTTAGCGGCAGCTTGGCAATCTCCTTATAAATGCGGTTCACCAACTCACGGCCCGCTTCGAGGCGGTCAAGCTCATCGTAATGCCGTGCAACGGCGATAAGATCAGCATCGGCATCATCTGTGATATTAACTTGCAACTTCATCGCCGCTTGGCCTCCGCCATTGCGTCAATCGCGGCGAACACGCGCCGCCGCGACTCTTCGAGCGAGTGGGCAGTTGCCTCTCCTGCATCGGCCATGCGGATATGATCAGCCGGGGTTAGTTCGGCGGGGGCTTGCCGGCGAGCAATGCGCCGCTTGGCAATCTGCTCGCCAGCTTGGGCAAGGAAGGTTGCTACATCCTGCTCGCCGCGGGCCTCATCAATCAGGGCGCGGGTTTCGTCGCGCAGTTCAACTATCACGGTCATGGTAAGAGGCTCCTCTCTGGTTAGCTAATGCCAGCGTCGGCGGCCACCGCATCCGCGTAGGGGTTATCTTCGCTGGCAAGCTGCTGCAAATACTTCGAGGTGGTAGACAAGCTGCTATGGCCCAGCTTGGCTTGAATGAAGCTCACCGCCGCGCCCTTGCGCTCAAGCTGGTGGGCGTAGGTGTGCCGTAGGCTGTGAACCTTGCTTACCTTTAGCCGCCGCTCACACATATCGGCGATTGCCTGAGCGGTAAAGCGGCGCGGCGCATCATCGGGAGCGAACCAGCGAGCGAGTGATACCCACACCGGCGCGTCAGCTTCCATGGTTGGGGCGGGCCGCATTGCCAGCCAGTACAGTAGCGCACCTGCCACCGGCGCGGCCAGCTTGTCGCGCATTACCTTGCCGCCCTTACAGTGCCGCCAGATCAGCGTTACCGCGCCGCCTTCATTCAGCATGTCGCCCATAGACAGGTTAGCAAGCTCACTTACTCTGCGCCCAGTGGTATAGGCAACCGCGAGCAGACTGTAATCACGTGCGCCGATTAGCGTGCTGCGATCTATCTTGGCAAGCTGCTGCTTGACTTCATCGGCGGGGAGCGGGCGGGCGTTGGCGTAGGCTTGCACGCGGCGCTGCTTGACGCGTTCACAAGGGTTGAACGTAGCTGCCTCATTTCTAATCGCGTAGGTGTAGAAGCTGCTAAGGATCGCGCGGCGCTGATTGTGAGTGTTCTCCGTCGGTTCATGACCGCGAGCAGGCCGCCCACACCAGGCTTGCACCGCATATTGTAGCGTAGCGGGCGGCGCGTCCACTAGGTCATATCCCATGATTTGCAATGCCTGCTGGAAGCCTCTAAGCTCATCGGCATAAGCGCGGCGGGTACGCTCGCTGCCAGACAGCCCATACTTTTCTTTAAGCCAACCGGCAATCGCCAGCGCCAGGCCGCCGCGCTGCTCGCCGGTTGCCAAAGTCGCCGCGCCGGTGTACACCTCAAGCGCTTGTTCTGCCACTTTGCTCATCCCTTCTGCTACCGCGTGTAGAAGATACATCTAAGGTAGGTTAGATGTAGTTTAGCACTTTCACGGCGCTGCTGTCAAGGGCGGGCTGGGGGCGGGGCAGCAGACAAAATGCAACTTATAGACAATACAACACCGGCGGGGGAGGCCGCTGCATGTGCCTAAAATGGTACTTATAGGAGTTGGTACAAAACAGGCATGAAAACTGGACTTATAGCAAACTTGACAGCCGCCATATGACTCGTAGAACGGCGCGAGCGATTGGTTTCATGTTGGTGGGCAATCGCCAGCCCTGGGGCATCCTGGCGGCTCATAGGCGCAAAACTTTACTTATAGCAAACTTTACAAAGCGAAGGGCCTACACACGCGGAGCGTAGGCAGGGGCGATTATACCATAATTTGGCAACCTAGTTGGCAAGGTTGCCAAACTCGTACTCACTTGGCACACTTTAGCCCTTTTGCAGGCACGATCGGGCGAGCAGAAAAGTACGAAAACCGCCTATTTTCAGCAGTTTTGGTACATATTTGACATATATCAACCGCTGGAACGGCTCAGGAGCAGCCAGCCGCCGCGCTCAATAGGCACGCTGATTGAGCAGTTAGCCTCAAGTGATTACACAAAATGAAACACTTACGCACGGCGATGAAACAATTAGCCTCAACTCATTTAACAAAACTGGATAAATTAGACGGCGCTGGTAGGCTCGTCCTGCCTGCTCACTCGCCGGCCACCTTCACCGCCTCTGCATCGAGGGTTAGCAGCGCGTCTGTCACTTCTGCAGGCAAGCCTACCCCTGCAGTCAAGCCCGCTCGCTCGATAATCAGGCGAACAGCTTGCAGGAGCGTGGCTGCGTCTGCTGGCTTCCGCTGGGGGTTGGCTGGCGGCTTGCGGTGCGAACGAGTAGCCATGAGTAATCTCCTGTTCCGGTGATGAAGAAATCATCACTCTGCGCAGCAACTTAGCTTGCTGACATCTTTGGTGAAGGACAAGGCCGCCAGCTTGTGCACTTCACTCATGCTGGGGTAGACGTGGATGAGGTCAACGAAGTCATCTACCCTGGCCCCGAAGTGCATTGCCATCGCCGCCTCGTGGATTAGTTCCGATGCGCCTGGCGCGACCAGGTGAACGCCGACTACTCTACCCGTGTCAGCATCAGCTACCATCTTAATCACGCCTCTGGTGTCGCGGATTGCCTGCGCCCGCGGCACCAGCTCAAGCTCAACCGCGTGGCAACTGCACGGGATGCCCTGGGCGATAGCTTCATCTTCGGTGAGGCCGACCACCGCAATCTGCGGGTCGGTGAAGATAGCGCGGGGGATAAC
>QHBQ01000269.1 GCA_003243865.1 Candidatus Chloroheliales bacterium
ACTTTGTATTTAGCGTCAAGCTCATCGTTCGGCATCGCCACCTCGGCCATCAGGGTGTAGAGCTGCTGCTGCGCGGCGTAGACCGCCTCACGCACCCGCTGCGACTGGCTGGCCGCGCGCGCCACCCCCAGCGCGGAACTGGCCTCGTCGAGGTCGCCGAGCGCCTCGATGCGCAGGTTGTATTTCGGCACCCGCTCCTTGCCACCGAGCAGCCCGGTGTAGCCCCCGTCACCTTTGCCTGAGAACTTCATCTTCATCTCCTTCCGGCAGGGCGAGTGCAACCCGCCCCTACGAACAACGCCAAAGCAGGGCGAGCGCAACTCGCCCCTACTAACGTCCCCACAACTCCTCACTCCTCACTCATCACTCGCTCGTCGAGCGGCGTCGGTCAAACTCGCGGCGCGAGATGTAGATGAGCAGGGCGACCAGCAGCAGGCTCATCAGCAGCAGGGCGGCGAACTTCAACAGCCGGTCTTCGAGTAGCAGGCCGAGCGCGCCAAAGCCGCCCGACACCGCATAGAAGAAAAACACCACCTGCCGCTGGCTGAAGCCCATGTCCAGCAACCGTTGATGCAGGTGCAGGCGGTCGGCAGAGAGCGGCGAACGCTTGTGCGAGATGCGATAGATTGCCAGCCAGGCCGCATCGAGGATCGGCACGCCCAGCACCAGCAGCGCAGTCGCCAGCTTGGCCCCACCAATGAAGCTGATCACCGCCAGGCAGTAGCCGAGGAACATCGCGCCGCCGTCGCCCATGAAGATACGGGCCGGGTTGAAGTTGTAGGGCAGGAAGCCAATCATCGCCGCGGCCAGCACCAGCGGCAGGAAGGCAATCGTGTTCTGGCCTAGGGCAAAAGTACGCAAGAACAGTACCAGGCCGGAGATTAGAGTCACGCCCGCCGCCAAGCCATCCAGCCCGTCAATGAAGTTCATCAGGTTGGTCATCCCCACGATCCAAAAGAAGGTAAGGATGATTGCCAGCCAGAGCGCGGGATGCGAAATCTCGACCGTGTTGATGCTCCCCGGCTTGAGCGGGAGGTGCAGCAGGCTGATCAGCTGCTGGGGCAGATTGAAATCGCTGATCAGGATGCCGTAGGAGCTTTCGTCGGTGGCGCTGAACAGGCGGGGCAGGATGACGATCGCCGCCGCGCCGAACTGCACCAGCAGGCGGGGCAGGGCGGGCAGGCTACGGATATCGTCCCATAGTGCAACCACGAAGACCAGGGTGGCGCCAATCATCATTAGGGCCACGCGCCAGGCTTCCTGCAGCCCGGCCTGCGTCCCCTGCGGGTTGTTCTCGCGGCCAATCGGCAAGACAAAGGTGAGGGCGAAGCCGAGCATCACCGCAACATAGATGGCGATGCCACCAATGCGCGGCGTCGGGCTGGTATGCACCCGCCGCTCCTCGCCCGGCAATTGCAGCAGCTGTCGCTGCCGCGCCCAGCGTTCGATGCGCGGGGTCAGCAGGTAGGCGGTGATTGCCACCGCCGCAAAGGTTATCGCCATGTAGATGTAAGTTGCCAAATCCTGCCTCGACCGCCTTTCAGCCTTACTGAGACGATTATAACACAAGCAATATCCCGCTTTACAGCCACCAGCGAAGTTGTTATAATAGTGCAAATGGCAGTGAAGAGGAGAGCGTTTGATCAAGCAGAGATAAGGAGGCAGATGATGCCGAAGCGAACCCTGGCAGTTATGCTTGCAATCGTGGCAACCCTGGCGTTGCTCGGCTACAGTCCCAGTGGAGCAGGCGGGCAGGTTCAACCCGCGATTGCCTCACATCCTGATGCCCCAGCCAGCTTGACCAGCTGCAGCGGGGTGAACTTTGTCCGCAGCGATGTTGCCACTGGCATGACCCCGATCGCGGTCACGGTCGCCGACTTCAACCTCGACGGCAAGCCCGACTTGCTGGTGGTCAACTATGCCCTTGCCAGCGTAGCGGTGTTGCTCGGCGACGGCGCAGGCGGCTTTGGTCCACCGATCAATAGTACAGTATTCAGCCGCCCGGTGGCGGTGGCGGTCGGCGACTTCAACCGCGACGGCAAGCCCGACATCGTGGTGGCAAGTTTTAGCGCATATGCGGTCTGGGTGCTGCTCGGCAATGGTGACGGCAGCTTCGGCCTTGCGGCGCAACAGACAGTTGGCGATCATCCCGATGCGGTGGTAGTGGCCGACTTTAACGGTGATGGCAAGCTCGACATTGCTGCCGCCAACTATAACTCCAGCAGTGTCTCCGTACTGCTCGGCAATGGTGATGGCAGCTTTCAGCCCGCCGTCAACTACCCAGTCGGCAACCACCCAACCTCAATCGCGGTCGGCGACTTCAACAGCGACGGCAAGCTCGATTTGGTTACTGCCAATGGCAGCGTATCGGTGTTGCTGGGTAACGGCAACGGCACCTTTCAGCCTGCGGTCAACTATACAGTCGGCACTTACCCCCAGAGCGTGGTGGTGGGCGATCTCAACGCTGATGGCAAGCCCGATCTTGCGGTGTCGAACGGTAGTAGCAACAATATATCGGTGTTGCTCGGTAACGGCGACGGCACCTTCCTGCCTGCGGTTAATTACGCAGTTGGCACTCAGCCGATGTCAGTGGCAATCGCCGACTTCAACCTTGACGGCAAACCTGACCTTGCGACCGCTAACCTTGCCTCCAACAATCTCTCGGTGCTGCTCGGCAACGGCGACGGCAGCTTCCCGCCCGCCGTCAACTTCACCGTGGGCAATCAACCCCAGGGCGTGACGGTGGGTGATTTCAATCTTGATGGTAAACCTGATTTGGCGGTGGCGAACAATAATTCCAGCAATGTCTCGGTGCTGCTGAATACCTGTAGCAGCCTCACCGCTACCCCAACCGTGACCGGCACGCCACCAACCGCTACTCGAACCGCCACCGTTACTCCAACTGGCACGCCCTCTGCGGCAACCAACACGCCGCTGCCAACCAACACGCCCGGCGGCCCGACTAGTACATCCGTGTCCACCAACACCCCGCTACCGTCCAGCACACCCGCGCCAACCAATACTCCTAGCGGCCCGACTGGTACGCCAACTCCGTCGCCCACCTCCGGTGGCCCGACCATTACTCCTACCCCAACCGATTGCGCCAACCCGTTTGTGGATGTTAGCGGTAACGTCTTCTACGTAGCGATTCACTACCTGAACTGTCGCGGCGTGATCAATGGCACCGATGCGACCCATTATACGCCGGATGGCACCGCCACACGCGGGCAGTTCGCCAAGATTGTGGTGCTGGGTTTTGGTGTGCCATTGTTTACCCCAACCGGCGGTCAATCCTTCACCGATGTGCCACCCGGCTACTTCGCCTACCTCTACATCGAGAGCGGCTACCATGCCGGTATCCTCAGCGGTTACGACTCAGCAAGCTGCATCGCAGCGGGCGCAACCCCGCCCTGCTATCTGCCCAACCGCCCGATCACGCGCGGGCAACTGACCAAGCTGGTGGTGCTGGCCGCGCACTACCAGCTGACTACACCGACAACGCCTAGCTTCATTGACGTGCCGCCATCCAACGTGTTCTATGCTTTCATCGAGACCGCCCATGCACACGGTGTGATCAACGGCTACCCTGATCACACCTTCCGCCCCAACCAGAGCATCCGCCGCGACGAGATGGCCCAGATCGTCTACAAAGGGATGACAACACCCTGATGGAATTAGGGATTAAGGATTAAGGAATAAAGAAGACGCATCGTGAGGTGCGCCTTCTTCATTTGGCTAATCAGCGCGTTTAGCGTATAATACGCGCCAACAGCAGCGCAAGCAGCGAGAGCGGGAGTATAGATGGCAGAGCGGCGGAGCATCCAACCACGACAAATCAGCCTGGACAACACCCTCAGCCCAATCTGTGGTGTGGGTGGGCCGACGCTGGTAGAGAAGATTCTCTACACCCTACTAATCTTCGTGCCGGTGGCCTTCGTGGTTGGCTTCACCAACGCGGGCGGCGGGCTATGGGTATTCTTCAGCAGCGCGCTAGCGATTGTGCCGATGGCAAAGCTGCTCGGCACCGCCACTGAGGAACTGGCCGTGCGGGTGGGCAGCGGCCTGGGCGGGCTACTCAACTCCACCTTTGGCAATGCCACTGAGCTGATCATCGCCTTCTTCGCCCTGCAAGCGGGCCTCATAGATGTGGTCAAGGCCAGCATCACCGGCTCGATCATTGGCAATCTGCTGTTCGTGCTGGGGCTGGCAGTGCTGACCGGCGGGATCAAACACGAGAAGCAGACCTTCAACGCGGTCGCGGTTAGCGCCAGCTCCAGCCAGATGGGGGTAGCGACGATCGCGCTGGTCATCCCCGCCGTGTTCGCCTTTACCACCCCGGAGAGCTTGCGTGGCGGGCTGGTCGAAAACCTCAGCCTGGGTGTGGCAGGCGTGCTGCTGCTCTCTTACTTTGCCCAACTGCTCTTCACCTTGCGCACGCACCCCCACCTTTATACCGAGCAGGCCGTGGAGGGGGTCGGTGGCCAAGCCTGGCCGATTCGCAAGTCGCTGCTGATCCTGGCAGTTTGCACCATCGTCATTGCCTTCCTCAGCGAGTTCCTGGTTAATGGCGTTGAATACCTGACTAGCACCCTGGGCTGGACTGAACTGTTCGTCGGCGTCATCCTCATCGCCCTGATCGGCAACGCGGCGGAGAATATGACCGCCGTGACCGTGGCGATGAAGAACAAAATGAACTTGAGCATGAGCATTGCGATGGGCAGCAGCACCCAAATCGCCCTGTTCGTTGCGCCGGTGCTGGTGTTTATCGGCTTCTTCATGGGCGGCAGCAGCGAGCTAACCCTGCTGTTCCAGCCGTTCGAGATTGCCGCGATTGTGATGGCGGTGGTGATTGTGGATCGCATCGCCCGCGACGGCGAGAGCAACTGGTTCGAGGGGGTACAACTGCTGGCCGTCTATACCATCTTTGCGGTCGCCTTCTTCCTGCACCCTTAACCTTGCTTTATTCGGGAGGCGAACAATTTGGCAACCGAGGACCAGCCGCGGCGACAACCCGGCTTCCGCCGTATCTTCGACGTAATCTCCACCGGCGATGGGGCGAGTACGGTAGACCTGGCGCTGTATTCGATGCTGGTGTTCGTGCCAATCGCCTTTATCGTCGGATTTGCCCATCTGGGCGGCATCTGGGAGTTCCTAACCAGCGCGCTGGCGATCATCCCGATGGCGAAGCTGCTTGGCACCGCTACTGAGGAGCTTGCCGCTCGCGTCGGCAGCGGCCTGGGCGGGCTGCTCAATGCCACCTTCGGCAACGCCACCGAACTGATCATCGCCTTCTTCGCCCTGCAAGCTGGTCTCACCGAGGTGGTCAAGGCCAGCCTCACCGGCTCGATTATCGGCAACCTGCTGTTCGTGCTGGG
>QHBQ01000233.1 GCA_003243865.1 Candidatus Chloroheliales bacterium
ACTTTGTATTTAGCGTCAAGCTCGTCGCTCGGCATCGCCACCTCGGCCATCAGGGTGTAGAGCTGCTGCTGCGCGGTGTAGACTGCCTCGCGCACCCGCTGCGACTGGCTGGCCGCGCGCGCCACCCCCAGCGCGGAACTGGCCTCGTCAAGGTCGCCGAGCGCCTCGATGCGCAGGTTGTACTTCGGCACCCGCTCCTTGCCGCCGAGCAATCCGGTGTAGCCCGCATCACCTTTGCCTGAGAACTTCATGATTTTTCTACCTTTCTTCGATCGAACTCGCGGCGAGAGATGTAGATGAGCAGGGCGACCAGCAGCAGGCTCATCAGCAGCAGGGCGACAAACTTGAGCAGCCGGTCTTCGAGCAGCAGGCCGAGTGCGCCAAAGCCGCCCGATACCGCGTAGAAGAAAAACACCACCTGCCGCTGGCTGAAGCCCATGTCCAGCAATCGCTGGTGCAGGTGCAGGCGGTCGGCGGAGAGCGGCGAACGCTTGTGTGAGATGCGATAGATTGCCAGCCAGGTCGCATCGAGGATCGGCACGCCCAATACCAGCAGCGCGGTTGCCAGCTTGGCCCCGCCGATGAAGCTAATCACCGCCAGGCAGTAGCCGAGGAACATCGCGCCCCCGTCGCCCATGAAGATGCGGGCCGGGTTGAAGTTGTAGGGTAGGAAGCCAATCATCGCCGCGACCAATATCAACGGCAGGAAGGCAATCGTGTTCTGGCCCAGGGCAAAGGTACGCAAAAACAATACCAGGCCGGAGATCAGGGTCACGCCCGCTGCTAGTCCGTCCAGCCCGTCAATGAAGTTCATCAAATTGGTCATCCCCACGATCCAAAAGAAGGTGAGAATGATTGCCAGCCAGAGCGCGGGGTGCGAAATCTCGACCGTGTTGATGCTCCCCGGCTTGAGCGGAAGGTGCAGCAGGCTGATCAGCTGCTGGGGCAGATTGAAACCACTGATCAGGATACCGTATGAGGTCTCATCGCTGGCGCTGAACAGGCGGGGCAGGATGACGATCGCCGCCGCGCCAAACTGCACCAGCAGGCGGGGCAGGGCAGGCAGGCTACGGATATCGTCCCACAGCGCAACGGCAAAAACCAGGGTTGCGCCAATCATCATTAGGGCCACGCGCCAGGCTTCCTGCACCCCGGCCTGCGCCCCTTGCGGGTTGTTCTCGCGGCCAATCGGCAGCACAAAGGTGAGGGCAAAGCCGAGCATCACCGCAACATAGATAGCGACGCCGCCAATGCGCGGCGTCGGGCTGGTATGCACCCGCCGCTCCTCGCCCGGCAACTGCAGCAACTGCCGCTGCCGCGCCCAGCGCTCGATGCGCGGGGTGAGTAGGTAGGTAGCAATCGCCACTGCCGCGAAGGTCAAAGCCATGTAGATATAAGTTGCCAAAACTCGCCTCGGCCGCCTTTCAAGCTGTTGGAGAGATTATAACACAGGCTATATCCCCCTTTACAACCATTTGCTGCGCTGTTATAATAGTGAAAATGGCGATGAAGAGGAAGTAGTTGATGAAGTAATGACGGGAGGCTAATCATGCGAAAGCGAACTCTGGCGATTGTCCTGCTCACATTCTCAACCCTCAGCGTCTCGGTGCTGCTTAACACCAGCGTCAGCGGCTGTAGCGGGGTGAACTTTGCCCGCAGCGACGTTGCCACTGGCATGACCCCCATCGCGGTCACGGTTGCCGACTTCAACGTTGACGGCAGGCCCGACTTGCTGGTGGTCAACTATGCCCTTGCCAGCGTAGCGGTGCTGCTCGGCGATGGCGCGGGCGGCTTTGGTCCCCCGACCAACAGCGCGGTGTTCAGCCGTCCGGTGGCGGTGGCGGTGGGCGACTTCAACGCCGATGGCAAGCCCGACATCGTGGTGGCAAGTTATAGCGCATATGCCGTCTGGGTGCTGCTCGGCAATGGCGATGGTAGCTTCGGTACGGCCTATTCCCAGACAGTCGGCGATCATCCTGATGCGGTGGTAGTGGCCGACTTTAACGGTGATGGCAAGCTCGACGTTGCTGCCGCCAATAATAACTCCAGCAATGTCTCCGTGCTGCTTGGCAATGGCGATGGCAGCTTTCAGCCTGCCGTCAACTACCCAGTCGGCAACCACCCAAGCTCAATCACGGTCGGCGACTTCAACCGCGATGGCAAGCTCGATTTGGTTACTGCCAACGCCAATGGCGGCGTATCGGTGTTGCTAGGTAACGGCAACGGCACCTTTCAGCCTGCGGCCAGCTACACGGTCGGCGCTTATCCCCAGAGCGTGGCGGTGGGTGACTTCAACGCCGATGGCAAGCCCGATATTGCGGTAGCGAACGGCAGCAGCAACAATATATCGGTGCTGCTCGGTAATGGTGACGGCACCTTCCTGCCTGCGGTTAATTACGCAGTTGGCACTCAGCCGATGTCAGTGGCGATCGCCGACTTCAATCGTGACGGCAAGCCCGACCTTGCTGCCGCTAACCTTGCCTCCAACAATCTCTCGGTGCTGCTCGGCAACGGCGACGGCAGCTTCCAGCCCGCCGTCAACTTCACAGTGGGTAATCAACCCCAGGGCGAGGTGGTGGGTGATTTCAATCTTGATGGTAGACCTGATCTTGCGGTGGCGAATAATGCCTCCAGCAGTGTCTCGCTGATGCTGAACACCTGTAGCAGTCTTACCCCTACCCCCTCCATGACCGGCACGCCACCGACTGCCACTCGAACCGCCACCACTTCCCTAACAGGCACGCCTGTCATTGCAACCAACACGGCTACGCCCACTCACACCCCGCTGCCAACGAATACATCAGTGCCAACAAACACGCCCAGTGGCCCAACTAGCACACCTGTGCCCACCAACACCCCAACCCCATCGCCGACTTTTAGCGGCCCTACGATTACCCCCGCCCCTACCGATTGCGCCAACCCGTTCGTGGATATCAGCGGCAACGTCTTCTATGTGGCAATCCACTACCTGAATTGTCGCGGGGTGATCAGCGGCACTGACGCTACTCACTACACCCCCGCTGGCACCGCCACCCGCGGCCAGTTTGCCAAGATCGTCGTGCTCGGCTTTGCCCTGCCCCTCTACACCCCCAGCAGCGGCCAGACCTTCACCGATGTGCCGCCCGGCTACTTCGTCTATCTCTACATCGAGACTGGCTACCATGCCAGCATCCTGAGCGGCTTTGATGCCAATAGCTGCATCACGCACAACGCACAGTATCCCTGCTATCTGCCCAACATCCCGATTAGCAGAGGCCAACTGACCAAGCTCGTGGTGCTGGCCGCGCAATACCCGCTGATCACCCCCGCCAACCCCAGCTTCATTGACGTGCCGCGCAGCTATATCTTCTATACCTTCATCGAGACCGCTCATGCCAAAGGGGTAGTCAACGGCTATCGCGATCAGACCTTCCGCCCCAACAACAATATCCGCCGCGACGAGATGGCGCAAATCGTCTATAAAGGGGTGACGACACCCTGACGGGATAAGGATTAAGGATTAAGGATTAAAGAAGACGCATCGTGGGGTGCGCCTTCTTTATTTGGCTAATCACCATGTTTAGCGTATAATACGCGCCAACGGTAGCGTAAGCATAGGAGCGGCAGCGTAGATGGCAGAGCAGGAGAGCATCCAACCACGACAATTCAGCTTGGGCAGCATCCTTGACGCGATCAGCGGCTCAGACGGGGCGACGACCGTCGAGAGGATCATCTACAGCCTGCTCATCTTCGTGCCGATCGCTTTCGTGATCGGCTTCACCGGCGCAGGCGGCGGGCTGTGGGTATTCTTCAGCAGCGCGCTGGCGATTGTGCCAATGGCAAAGCTGCTTGGCACCGCCACTGAGGAGTTGGCAGCGCGGGTGGGCAGTGGCCTGGGCGGGCTGCTCAACTCCACCTTTGGCAACGCCACCGAACTGATCATCGCCTTCTTCGCCTTGCAGGCGGGCCTCACCGAAGTGGTCAAGGCCAGTCTGACCGGCTCGATTATTGGCAACCTGCTGTTCGTGCTGGGCCTGGCGGTGCTAGGGGGCGGAGTTAAACACGAGCGGCAAACCTTCAACGCGGTTGCAGTTAGCGCCAATTCCAGCCAGATGGGGGTGGCGACTATCGCGTTGGTAATTCCCGCGGTGTTCGCCTTCACCACCCCGGAACAATTGCGTAGCGGGCTGGTCGAAAACCTCAGCCTGGGAGTGGCGGGCGTGCTGCTGCTCTCCTATATAGCCCAACTGCTCTTCACCCTACGCACCCACCCCCACCTCTACGCCGAGCGGGCCGAGGAGGAGATCGGCGGCCCGCCCTGGCCGATCCGCAAGTCGCTGCTGATCCTGGCAGCTTGCACCATCATCATCGCCTTCCTCAGTGAGTTCCTGGTCAACGGCGTCGAGTACCTGACCAGCACCTTGGGCTGGACCGAACTGTTCGTCGGCGTCATCCTCATCGCCCTGATCGGCAACGCGGCGGAGAATATGGCTGCCGTGACCGTAGCGATGAAGAACAAAATGAACCTGAGCATGAGCATTGCGATGGGCAGCAGCACGCAGATTGCCCTGTTCGTTGCGCCGGTGCTGGTGTTTATCGGCTTCTTCATGGGCGGCAACAGCCAGCTAACCCTGCTGTTTCAGCCGTTCGAGATCGCCGCGATTGTAATGGCGGTGGTGATTGTGGATCGCATTGCCCGCGACGGCGAGAGCAACTGGTTCGAGGGGGTGCAACTGTTGGCCGTCTACACCATCTTTGCGGTCGCCTTCTTCCTGCACCCTTAACCTTGCTTTGTCAAGGAGGCGAACGATTTGGCAAGCGAGGAACAGCTGCCGCGACAACCCGGCTTCCGTCGAATTTTCGACGTAATCTCCACCGGCGACGGGGCGAGTACAGTAGACCTGGCGCTGTATTCGATGCTGGTATTCGTGCCGATCGCCTTCATCGTCGGGTTTGCCCATCTGGGCGGCATCTGGGTGTTTCTAACCAGCGCGTTGGCGATCATCCCGATGGCGAAGTTGCTAGGCACCGCCACTGAGGAGCTTGCCGCTCGCGTCGGCAGCGGCCTGGGTGGGCTGCTCAACGCCACCTTCGGCAATGCCACCGAACTGATCATCGCCTTCTTCGCGCTGCAAGCCGGTCTCACCGAGGTGGTGAAGGCGAGCATCACCGGCTCGATTATTGGCAACCTGCTGTTCGTGCTGGGGCTGGCGATCGTGGCGGGCGGGGCGCGGCGCGAGAAGCAAACCTTCAACCCGACTGCCGCCAGCGCCAGTTCCAGCCAGATGACCGTTGCGGTTGCCGCGCTGATCATCCCGGCGGTATTCGTCGCGGCTGGCTCGACTAAGGGCCACACCGAGGTCGCGCTGGAAAGCATCAGCCTGGCGGTGGCAGCGGTGCTGCTGCTTACCTATCTCGCGCAGCTAATCTTCAGCCTGCGCACCCATTCGCACCTCTACCACGATCAGGCGCTCGAAGAGGTGGGCGGTCAGGTGTGGACGGTGCGCAAGGCGCTAATTATGCTGGCGATCAGTGCGGTCATTATCGGCTTTCTTAGCGAATTCCTGGTGCAGGGGGTCGAATACCTGACCAGCACCTTGGGCTGGACCGAACTGTTCGTCGGCGTGGTGCTGGTGGCGATTGTCGGCAACGCGGCGGAACACATGAGCGCGGTGACGGTCGCGCTCAAGGATCGCATGAACCTGAGCATGAGCATCGTGATGGGCAGCAGCACGCAAATCGCCCTGTTCGTCGCGCCAGTGCTGGTGTTTGTTGGCTTCTTCATGGGTGGCAACAGCCAGCTAACCCTGCTGTTCCATCCCGTGGAAATCGTGGCGGTGGTGCTGGCGGTGCTGATTGTGGACATTATCTCGCGCGACGGCGAGAGCAACTGGCTGGAGGGTGTGCAACTGCTGGCGGTCTATGCCATCCTCGCGGTGGCCTTCTTCGTACTCGAATGAGTGAGAACCTGAATAGCCAACCAACAATCCTGCCCGGCGCGACTGGCACCCTGTTCATCATCGGCGGTCACGAGGACAAGAGCGAGCCGATGACCATCCTGCGCCGCTTCGTCGCCGCAGCGGGCGGGGCGAACGCCCGCATCGTGGCGATCACCACCGCCAGCGCGATACCGGAGGTGATGGCCGCCACCTACGCGGCGGCGTTCAAGACGCTGGGGGTGACGAACTTCACTGCGTTGGAGGTGGCGAGCCGCGCCCAGGCCAACGACCCAGCGATTATTGCTGCTTGCAACCAGGCCAGCGGCATCCTGCTAAGTGGTGGCGAACAGGTGCGGCTGACCGTGGAGCTGGGTGGCACGCAACTTGAAGAGGCGGTCAGGCAACGCTACATCGCCGGTGCGGTCGTGGCGGGTACCAGCGCAGGCGCATCGGCGCTGGGCGAGACCTCCATTCTCGACGGCCCCGCTAGCTTCGAGGTGCTGCGCGAGGGGGTTTCGCTCGGCGCGGGCCTCGATCTGGTGCGCAATGTGCTGATTGATCAGCACTTCGACCAGCGACTGCGCATCTATCGGCTGCTCAGTGTGCTGGCGCTCAACCCGGGGCTGCTGGCGGTCGGCATTGACGAGGATACCGCCATCATCGTCACCCCCGACGGCTGCGCCGAGGTAATTGGCAGCGGCGCGGTCACAATCGTGGATGGCCGCTTCATCACCTATACCAACCTGCCCAACGTAGACAAGGGCCAACCCATCTCCATCACCGGCCTGACCCTGCACATCCTCACCGACGGCCATAAGTTCGACCTGAACACCCGCACGCCGATAATACCAACTACGTAGGCATGAGGCATGAGGCATGAGTAAAGGCAAAACCCCCTCTCCCCGCCGGGGGAGAGGGTTGGGGAGAGGGTGCGGGCGAAACGACTAGTGCAGCCCGCATGGAAGAGAGAGGAAGGATTTGGATAATCAGAGTATAGACGTAGAACAACTACTGCGTGCGGCGGGGGCAATCAAGCAGGGTCACTTCCTGCTCACCTCCGGGCTGCACAGCAACCTGTATCTGGAGAAGTTTCAGGTGTTGCAGTACCCGCGCTACACCGACCTGCTGTGCGGGGCAATTGCCGCGCACTTCAAGGATGGGCAGGTCAGCGTAGTGGCCGGGCCGACGATGGGCGGGGTGCTGCTGGCCTATGCCACTGCGCGGGCGCTGGGCGGTGACGTGCGCGGCATCTTCGCCGAGCGGGCCAGCGGCGATGAGCTTGCCAGGATGGGCGAGCGGGTCTTTCGACGCGGCTTCGTCATCAACCCCGGCGAGCGGGTACTAATCGTGGACGACATCCTCACCACCGGCCTGAGCCTGCGCGAGACCCTCGCCGCCGTCGAGCGGCTGGACGGTCAGATTGTCGGCATCGGCGTGATGGTAGACCGCAGCCAGGGCCGCGCCAACTTCGGCTATCCGCTCCACGCCCTGGCCCAACTGGACATCCCTACCTGGCGAGCCGACGAATGTCCGCTGTGTCACGATGGGGTGCCGCTGGTAAAGCCGGGCAGCTCGTAGGCTCAGAACGGCTTGAACACCATCAGGAAGACGATCGCCAGCCAGAGAACTATGGTGATATAGCTGAAGGTGTTGTTGCGGGCAACCACCTGCGGGTCAGGCTGGTTACCGGCGGCAAGCTGCGTCTCGATTGTCTGCCCGCCTGGACCAAGGATGGCGCTGCCAATCCCAGCGGCAGCTACGAAGAGGACAACTGAGGTCCAAATCCACAGCTTGTTCCACCCCATGTCGGGATTGCCACTGGCAATCGCCACCATGATTAGGCCGGTAATCAGCGCCCCTGCGCCGCCGAATGTGGCAAACTGGCCGGTTACGTTGCCCACATGGTACATCCCCGCCAGCGTCGTGCTACTCACCCGGCTTCCCACCATCTCGATGACAATGTGGGTCATGATCGGCGCGGCGATTGCCACAAAGCTGATGACGTGCAGGAAGAACAGCGTGCTGTAACCAATTTTGTCCATGAGCTTTCCCCCTTTCTTTAACCTGACTGATTTGGGCAGCATCTTATAACAACCAAGCCGCCTTGTCAAGCGTATACAAATTGCACCAGGGCGCACGTCAGTGCGCCCCTACGGAAATATAGCATCACCACTGTTAATTGGTTAAAGCGTTCTCCGCGAACCGAACCTCGAACTCCGCCGCATCATCCTCGGCGAAGCGCAGCAGCCGCTCGCCCTCCTCGGTCAGCGTAAGACGAACATCTTCGGCAAGCGGCGCGAACGGCTCGACGATTAGCCGCGCTGTGCGCTTAACCCGCTCGATCTTCCACGCCCCCGCCACGAAGCCGTCTACCAGGAAGGTGGCGCGCACTCGCGCGGCGGTTAGGAAGACGTATTTGCGATATTCGTCGGGCAGCACCCGCCTGCGGTCAGCATGGGAGAGGATTAGGTTATCGAAATCCGGCACGAAGCGCAGCGGCGCGGGGGTGTCGGCGGGCGGCAGCGGCGCGGCGGGCAGGTCGAACAGTTCGCGGCCCTGCTCGTCGCGGAAGGTGCGTAGCTCCGGCTTGAGCGCGGCAACTGCGCCCTTCAGCGCGGGCAAGCCCGACCAGGTCTGCACATCGGCGACTGTTGCAGGGCCGAAGGCGGCGAGATAGTGGCGGATGAGGTCGGGCAGGCCCTCGTCGGCGGGGGTGAGCGGTTGACCCAGCCAATCCTCGGCCAGCATCTGGGTTGCGCTGCCACCGACACCCCAGGTGCCGCCGGGGGGCAGCTGCACCAGCGGCAGGTACGTGCGCGCGGTGTAGGCCAGCGCCGATGGATCGCGCTCCGGCTCCAGTTTCGCCAGCAAGTCACGGATCTCCACGAAGGTGCGCGGCTGTTGAGCCACATACGCCCGCGCCGTCTCTACCACGCGCGCAACATCCAGACCCTGCAAGCGCGTGCGGGTGATCGTCTGCCAGTTACGGGTGAGCGCGGGCTGAATGGCGAGGCGGAAGCGCAGGTAGTCGGCGGTGGTGACAAGATGCAGGGTGTGGCGCATCATCGTGGCCCTGACCACCAGCCGCCGCTCGATCAGGCGGGTAAGCTCATCGCGCTGAAAGTCGCCCAGCCGCGACCACAGCCCGATATAGGGCGGGTTCGGCACCTGCGCCTGCAAGCCCGCCAGCTGCCCGATTGCTTCCAGCGCTGTAAGCGGATGGCGTTCCAGCAGCATCTGGCGGGCGAGGGTAGCGCGGTTCAGTTCGCGGCGGGTTAGTACCCGTTCGGTCACGATTTATTCCTCCTACGAGGATAATCCAGTTTCGATAAGCGCACATCACCAGGGCGGGCCACCGCCCGCCCCTACGTCTTTCCTTAATCCTTAATCCTTAATCCTTAATCCTTAATCTGCCTTCGCCACCTGCACCAGATTGGTATGGAAGGTCGCGCCGCCACCCATGTCGGTGAGCCGGTCGCTGGTCAGCACGTTGATGCCGGTATGGTCGGGGGTGTCGCGCGTCCACCAGATGGTCAGGGTGCAGGCCACGCCGGGGCGAACCGTGTCGCCGACTTTGGCCCGCAATCGCACCTCGCCGCGAGCGTTGAACACGCGGCACCAGTCGCCAGTGGCGATGCCCCGCGCCGCCGCGTCCGCCTCGCTCAGTTCAATTGTCGGCTCTACTTCGCCCCTCTGGCTGCGCTCCAGGTTGCTGAAGCTGCTGTTCAGGAAGTGGTGGGCGGCGGGCGAAATCAGGTTCAGTGGATAGCGCTGGTGCAATTCGGGGCTGCCGTCGGGCGACTCGGCAATCGGCGTGTAGTTGGGCAGCGGGTCGAGGCCAGCGGCGGCCATCTGCTCGCTGTAGAACTCGCACTTGCCGCTGGCGGTGGCGAAACCGCCGCGGGCGAAAGGCGCAAACGGTCGCGGGGTGCGGATGCGTTGTGGCCCCTCCTTTAGCTTGTCCCAGGTGATGCCCTCCATCGGCTTCCCACCCGCCGACAGCGCCTGCCCGATGATCTCCCGCTCGTCATCGTCGAAGCACGGTTCGGTATAGCCCATCCCTTTCGCAATCATGCGGAACACCTCGATGTTCGGCTTGCTCTCACCCACTGGCGCGATGGCCGGTTCGCTCAGTTGCACGTAGAGGTGGCCGTAAGCCTTGTACAGGTCGGTATGCTCGAAGCTGGTAGTGGCGGGCATAACTACATCGGCGTAGTCGGTGGTGTCGGTCCACAGTTGCTCGTGGACGGCCACAAACAAGTCTGGGCGGCGTAGACCTTGCAGTACCTTAGTCTGGTCTGGCGTGACGCTGGCGGGGTTGCAGTTGTAGACGTACAGCGCCTTGACCGGCGGGTTGTCGGCGGTCAGCAGCGCCTCGCCCAGTTCGTTCATGTTGATGGTACGCGGGTGATGGCCCTGCGGTATAAGGTCGGGCCGCTCCACCGCGTTCCAGTTTATCTTGACGAAGTGGCCGGTGCTGAGTAGCGTGCCACCACCCGCGTAGCGCCAATGCCCCACCAGCGCGGGCAGCATATAGACGGTGCGCACCGCCATCCCGCCGTTGGTGTGCCGCTGCATTCCATAGCCGAGGCGAATCGCGGCAGGTTTGGCGGCAGCGTAGGCGCGAGCCAGTTCGGTAATCACCTCCGCCTCGATGCCGGTAATCTGCGCGGCCCGCTCAACCGGATACTGCTGCACCCGTTCGCGCAACTGCTCAAAACCATGCGTATACTGTTCTACATATTCCTCGTCATATAGCCCCTCGTTGATAATCACGTTCATCATCCCCAACGCGAAGGCGGCATCGGTGCCGGGGCGGAGCATAATCACCTGGTCGGCGAGGCTAGCCGAGCGGCTGCGATGAGGGTCAATCAGCACCACCCGTGCGCCGCGCCGCTGCGCCTCCTTGATGAAGGGGATGGGATGCGGGTGGGTGGAGGCGATGTTCGCGCCCCAGATAATCACCATCTCCGCCTTGCTCACCTCTTCAGGGTCGTAGCCGTAGTTGCCGCCGATCGTGTACTTCATCGCCGCCTCGCCCGCGGTCGAGCAGATGGTGCGGTCGAGCAGGCTGGCGCCCATGCGGTGGAACAGGCGATTGTCCATGCTGCCATA
>QHBQ01000429.1 GCA_003243865.1 Candidatus Chloroheliales bacterium
AGCGCCTATCCGCGGGTGCCAGACATCTTGCCAAACATTGGTATCTTCCTTATCCTCCAGGCATTCGCCGCGGGCTGTTCGGCAATGACCGGTGTGGAGGCGATCTCTGACGGCGTCCCCGCGTTCAAAGAGCCGCAAGCGCCGAACGCGAGAGTAACCCTCACCTGGATGGCGGGTATCCTCGCCTTCATGTTCATGGGCATCACTTTTCTGGCCGGGCAATATCACATCCTCGGCCTGAAGGGTGAGGAGTCGGTCATCTCCCAGATCGCCCGCCACACCATTGGCAGCGGTATCTTCTACGCCATCTACGCGGTGGGCATCGTGGCAATCCTGGTGCTGGCAGCAAACACCGCCTTCAGCGACTTCCCCCGCCTCGCCTCATTCCTCGCCCGCGACAAGTTCCTGCCGGGTCAGTTCCTCTTCCGCGGCGACCGCCTTGCCTTCAACACTGGCATCATCACCCTGGCGTGCCTGGCGGGCTTGCTGATCGTCATCTTCGACGCCAGCACTGATGAACTCATCCCGCTCTACGCCATCGGTGTGTTCCTGAGCTTCACCCTCTCGCAAGCGGGGATGGTGAGGAAGTGGCTGAAGGAGAAGCAGCCCGGCTGGCAGAAGTCGGCGTTCATCAATGGGCTGGGCGCCACCGCAACCGCGATGGTGTTCATCGTCATTGCCATCACCAAGTTCAATGGCGGCAACGAGGGCAAGCCGATGTTCAAGATCGGCGACTTCCAGGTGAAGGAGGGGGCCTGGATCGTGATGATCATCATCCCGCTGATGGTAGCGATGTTCAGGGCGATTTATCGCCACTATGACAAAGTGGCAAGGGAACTGAGCGCCAACAAGATCGCGATTACCGATGTGCTGGAGCAGGCCGAGCATATCCATCATCTGGCAATAGTGCCGATTCCCAGCCTGAACCAGGCGACGATAAACACCCTGCTCTACGCCCGCAGCGTGTTCAGCAAGGTGCAAGCGGTACACGTGACCAACAGCATAGAGGAGGCAGAGGAGATTCAGAAAGAGTGGCGGGAACTGATGACCGACAGCGACATCAAGATGGTGGTGCTGGAGTCACCCTACCGCGCCCTGGTGCGCCCGCTGCTCACATACGTTGACGACGTGCAGCGCAAATACCCCGACCGCCAGATCACGGTGGTGCTGCCAGAGTTCGTCGCCCAGCATTGGTGGGAACATCTGCTACACAACCAGACCGCGCTGCGGCTGAAGGGCGCGTTGCTCTTCCACCCCGGCATTGTCGTTACCAGCGTGCCTTACCACATCGGCAGGATGACCCAGCGCAGCGAAGACGAGAAACACCCGCCCAGCGGAGCGGCTTCGGCGTAATGCCTCATACCTGAAGTAAAACCGACGACGAAAGCGGTACATTACCTTCAGGGTTGCGCCACCTAGGGTGATAATCAATATCACGTTCAGGATCGAGCGCCAGAGGTCGTAGGGCAGCGAGGTGAGCAGGTAGAAGTTAGCGTAGGATTGGGCCAGACCGCCGAGCCGCGCCAGACCGCTACCTGGCACGCTGGCGAAGTCGGTTGAAGCGGGCCAGAACCAGAAGTTGAGCAAGGCGCCGTAGAGCAACCCCCAGGCTGCGCCGAACGCGGCCAGCAATGCGAGGGCGGCTGGCCCTCTGGCTTCACCCCAGCGAGTTCGGGCCAGTCCACCCAACCAACCCGCCGACATCCCCACCCAGGCGGCCACCAGCATTTGGTAGGGCAGCCAAGGGCCAATCCCGCCAGTGATAATCGCCGATACGAACAGGGTAAGCGTGCCAAACAGAAAGCCAAAGCTAGGCCCGAACACGAACCCGCCGAGGATTAGCAAAAAGAAGATCGGCGACGCCCCCGCGAAGCTGGGCAGCAGGCGCAGGCTGGCGTTCAGGGCAGTGAGAATGGCGAGCAGGGCCAGGCCCTTGCTGTTAAGTTCCTGCCCCTGGGCTGCCGTCAGCGCGATGAACAGGGCTGCCCCCGCCAGCAGCGAGAAGACCAGCAGGCTGTCCGCCCCACTGCCCCATAGCGGCCAGAGGAACGCCACTGCACCCAACGCTACTGTCGCCAGCAGCGGGAGTGAGGAGTGAGAAGTGAGAAGTGAGGAATAGTATAGTCTTATCTGTGGCTTTTTCATCTAAATCAACTCCCCGCGCAGAAGTGCATCTTTTATGAGATATGCTAAAACTAAGGTCAGCCAACATTCCTCACTCCTCACTCCTCATTACGTCTTTGGCGGTAAGCATACCGTTGCCGTAGAGCTTGCCCACCTGGGTGGAGAAGATCAGCGAGCCACCCAGGACCGTGCGGGTCGGGCCACTGACCGCCACTTCACCGTTGGCGAGCAGGGCGACGCGATCGGCAACCTCGGCCACCAGTTCGACATCATGGGTGACAAGCACGACAGCGCGACCTTGCCGCTTGAGAGTGTCAAGGTAGGCAACCAGCGCGGCCTTGTTGGCATAATCCAGCCCGCGAGTCGGCTCATCGAGCAGCACGACATCGGGGTTGGCAACCAGCAGCGCGGCGATACCGACCCGCTGCTGCTCACCGATGCTCAGGTCGCGCGGATAGCGGGCGGCGTGCTGGGCGATGCCGAGCGCGGCCAGGGTATCGTTGACGCGCTGCTCATCGACAGGCAAGTGGTGGCCGCGCAGGGTAAAGCGCAATTCATCGCTGACCGTGTCGGCGAACAGGGTGACGCGGGCGTTCTGCGGCACGTAGCCGATGCACCGCGCCAGTTCGCTGACCGGCCTACCGCTGACGCGCTCGCTCGCCAGCCGCACCGTGCCACCGCTGGGTTGCAGCAGGCCGACGATTAGCTTGAGCAGGGTAGTCTTGCCCGCCCCGTTGCGCCCCATCACCGCCAGCACCTCACCGCGTTGCACCACCAGATTGACGTTACGCAGCACTTCGACCCCCGCGTAGGCGAACGACAGATTGCGCAGCTCAAGCAGCGGGTCGCCCGCGCCCCCACCCTGGCCCCCCCCCGAAATGAGGGAGGGAGTTGCGCTTACCCCTCCCACGGTGGGGGAGGCTGGGAGAGGGCCAGCCGCGGCGAAGCGGCGCGCCTCGCGCACCGATAGCGGCAGCGGCGCCCAGCCCAGCGCCTTGCCCAGCGTGGCCACTGGCGGGGTGAAAGGGATGGCGGCGAGCGCGGCGCGAGGCAGGTCATCGGCAGCAATCGCGCCGTCCGCCATGTAGAGGATACGGTCGGCGTACTGCACCACCCGCTCCAGGCGATGCTCGGAGATGACGACAGTGATGCCCAGGTCGGCATTCAGCTTCTGGAGCAAGGTGAGCAACTCCTCAGCGCTCTGGGGATCGAGTTGCGAGGTCGGCTCGTCGAGCAGTAGGGCGCGTGGCTGCATCGTCAGCGCGGCGGCAATCGCCAGCCGTTGCCGCTCGCCGCCGCTAAGGGTGCTGATGCGCCGCTTACGCAGGTGGTCGAGGTCAAGCTGGTGCAACACCTCCTCCACCCGCCGCCGCATCAGCAACGGGTCAAGGCCCAGGTTCTCCATACCGAAGGCCAGTTCGTTCTCCACCTCCTCGGCCACCGCTTGCGCCTCGGGGTCCTGAAAGACGAAACCGACCTGCCCTGCCAGTTCGTGCGGCTGGCGGGTGAGCGTGTCCACCCCATCGAGCAGCACATGGCCGCGCCAGACCCCACCGTAGAAGTGCGGCACCAGGCCGTTCATCGCCCGCAGCAGGGTGCTCTTGCCTGCGCCGCTCCCCCCCACTAGCAGCACAAACTCGCCCGCGCCAATCTGTAGGCTCACATCGCGCAATGCCGCTGACGAACTTTCGGGATATGTATATGTTACATCGTCAAAGGTTATCATCCGAGTTACCTATTCTATCAGTGAATATGCCGCACGCCCCTAAAGCATCATGCTGAGACGAAAGCCAGATGTGAGCCAGGGGGTCTGGGGGTCTGCCCCCAGCTGGTGCAACCCCAGCAATGCTGCTCGTAAGCGTGTGGTCGCCCGCTCAGGCATGGCGCGATGGTACTCAACCTCAGCCCTGCTGCCAGTCAGCCGCTGGGGGCTTACCCCCAGACCCCCTGTAAGTTCCCCACCCTGTTCTTATCTTGATGTCTATGGCTTGTGCCACACGCCCATATAACATTGTCTACTGATGTCTCATACCTCATACCTCGTAGCACCCAGCACCGCTTGCGGAGGCGAGTGTGGAGCGCGGCGCAGCAACGCCAGGGCGGCGGGAGTGAGCAGCAGCAGCATCAGCAACATGGCAGGGTTGAAGTCGGGCAGACTGAGACTAGGATAGGGAGAGTAGTCGGGCAGCCAACCCCACAGCCGAACCCCAAGCGCAAGCGCAGCGGCAGTCAAGGCGGTGATGATGACAACGAAATCGGCGCGGCGCAGGGTGACATGGCGGTAGCGGGTTCGCTCACGCGGCGCGGCATAGCCCCAGGCGCGGGTTTCGAGCGCCTCGGCCATCTGCACCGCCTTCTCCAGGCCAAGAGTGAGCAGCGGGGCGAACAGCGGCAGCAGGTCGCGGGTGCGCACCCGATAGCCGCGCAACTGCTGGGCGGCGGCGATGTCGCGGGCCGCTGCCAATGTCTGCGGCACGAATGCGACCGCTACGCTGGCCGCCAGGCCGACCCGATAGAGCGGGCGGGGGATGAGCTTAAGTAGCTCATAGTGGTCCATCACCCGATTGAAGACGGCGAAGACCGCCAGCAGGGTGAGCAGCGCCAGCCCGCGCAGCAGTCCGGCAGTCAGTCCTTCCAGGGTGAGGATGCCACCGATGGCGGGCCAGCCCGATGGCAAGCGGGCGATCACCGTCTGCCCATAGTGGGCGGTGAGGAAGTTGAACAGGACGACGAAGCCGGTTATCACCAGCCCGAAGCGGAGCAGCAGCCCACCGCTTATCCCTGGCCCGTCCGGTGGCGTGCAAGTGAGATAGACGCTGAGACAAACGAGCAACAGCATCAGCAGATAGTACGGATTGGCACTAACCAGCAGCAATGCGCCCAGCAGCCAGGCCAGCCAGGTGCGGCTATTCAGCACATAACCGCGCTGCCCCCGCCGCCCCAGCGCCAGCAGCACCACTGCGACGAGCGGCAGCAAGGCCAGAAGAGGAGTGATGAGCGAGTTTTGAGTTTTCGTAGGGGCGGATTGCGTCCGCCCTGAGTTTTGAGTTATCGAGCCAACCGCGCCTCCCTTCTCGCTGGTAGGGGATGGTTGGGCTGAGGGTGAGGGCGAAGCCGCCGCGACTGCCTCTCCACTCATGGGAGAGGGCTGGGCTGAAGGCAAAACCCCCTCCCCCATCTGGGGGGAGGGTTGGGCTGAGGGTGAGGGCGAAGCGACCAACGTAGCCCGCGCCACGCTGCCTGCCGTGCTGCTGGGTAGCGGCGCAGCAGTCGGTGATATGCGAGTGGGCGAAGGATGCGGCGCGTGCGTCGGCGGGCGGGAAGTGGGGCTTGGCGGCGCGGTTAGTTGAGCGAAGCTGTAGAGCGGCGGGGGCGTGTCCGCACTGGCCCAGGACCAACCCTCGACGTCACCATCGTGTACCTGGTAGGCGGTCGCGCCCTGGCTGGAGTAGACCCACTTGCCGCCCTTGAGGTGGAAGTAGCGCCAGTAGGTGCAACTGCCGCTGCCCTGACACTGGCAGAAAGTCTGCTCGGTGGGCGGGTGGCAGCCCACCCCGCTGATTGCGGCGACCAGCCCGCCCGCCTGCCAATCCATCTCCAATGCGGCGCCGAAGGCACGTTGCAGCAACTCCGCCCCGCTGATACTATCCTCGCTGAAGCTGACCACATAGGTGCCGACCCGATTGCCCGCCCAGCGCACCGCCAGCGCGGCCCGATGCGGCGCAGGCTGGGCCGCTGCTGCCGTCGCAGTCAACAGCAGCAGGAAGAGCAGGGCTATGCTAATGGCGGGACGATAGCGCATAATGAATGGTGATTAAGCCTCTCCGCTTCGTATCTTGAAGAGATGTGATGGTCGGAAATAGTTCCGGGGGTTGGGGGCGCAGCCCCGTGCTAAAGCACTCTAATGATTATCGTAAGCTATTTCCCATGCTTCGCGGTTCTTTGCCGCGCCGTTGATACGATAAGCGTTGTTGTAGGTCGGCACGGGGCTTCGCCCCCAACCACCGGAACTCGTCAAGCTGCCTGCAATCGTGAACGATAATTTTATGATGCTCTGGCACGGCGTAGCACCAGCCCACCGGCGAGTACGGCCACCGCGAGCAGGCCCATAAGTAGCAGCCAGAAAGCATTGCCCGCCCCGGTCTGCGGCAGGCCGGGGTTGCTGCCGCTCGTTGGGGGCGCGTTGGCTGGCGTTGCGGCGG
>QHBQ01000401.1 GCA_003243865.1 Candidatus Chloroheliales bacterium
TGCGCCGCTGGCCGCCTTCCGCGCTACCAGCGCCGACAGTATGGTGCGGGTGGGCGCCGCCTTCGTTCTGTTCTGCCTGGTCAGCAGCGCGATTTACCTGATTAACGATCTGGTGGACATCGAGGCAGACCGCCACCACCTGCGCAAGCGCAACCGCCCGCTCGCCAGCGGCAAGCTGTCGCCGATTGTCGCTCAAGTGGTGGCGGTGTTGATACTGGGGGTGATGGTGCCGGTCGCTATCTTCCTGGGGGTAACTTACACCTTCGGCATCCTGGTGATTGCCTACGTAATCAACTCGCTGCTCTATGACTTCTTCTTCAAGCATATCGTGCTGGTTGATCTGTTCTCGCTCTCCGCTGGCTTCGTCATCAGGGTGATGGCTGGGGCGGTGGTGATTGGGGTGAGCATCTCGCCCTGGCTTTATCTCGTCACCATCCTCGCCGCGCTGTTCATCGGAGTGAACAAGCGCCGCCACGAACTGGTGCTGCTCGAACACGGTGCGGGCAAGCATCGCCCCATCCTCGACGAATACTCGCCCGAACTGCTCGACCAGCTAACCTCGGCGCTCACCGCCGCGCTGATCATCGCCTACTCGCTCTACACCTGGCAGGGTGAAACCGTGTCGCGCAAGAACAACCTGATGATGGCAACCATCCCGTTTGCTATCTTCGCCATCTTCCGTTATCTCTACCTCATCTTCCAGAAGGACGAGGGCGGCGCACCGGAGGAATTGCTAACCCGCGACAAGTGGCTGATCGCCTGTGTGTTGCTGTGGGGGCTGTCGGCGGTGGTCATTCTCTACTTCTTCGGCAATGTGGAGATACATCTGTAGCGGAGTTGAAAGTTGAAAGATGAAGTCAATCAGTTGGCACGAGGCTTGCCATCGGCGGCTAACCCGCAACTATCTACTCGCGCCAGCGGCCAGCGGTCAGTTGGTTGATGTAGTAAGCGAGGTTGGCGGCATCCAGGCCCAGGTTATCACCGCTGCCGAGCTAGACGTTGGTGTGAGGGTGGCAGATGTGACTCAGGAGCAGGTGCGGACGGAGATTTGGCAGCGGCGCAACCTGGTCAAGACTTACGGCCCGCGTGAGACGCTGCACCTGCTGCCCGCCGTCGAACTGCCGATGTGGATGGCGGCGATGCGGGCGCGGGCGGCGCTACATGAAACCCATCCCTATGCGTCGGCAGGACTTAATAGCGCACAAAGCAAAGCTGTGCTGATTGCTATTGGTGAGGCGCTCGATGGTCGCGCCTTGAGCCGAGAGGAACTAGCGTTCGAGGTGGGTCGCCGTGCTGGTGACTGGGCCAAAGAGTTGATGGCCTCCACCTGGGGTTCATTTCTCCGCCCCGCTGCCTATGCCGGGTTGCTCTGCTTTGGCCCCAGCCAGGGTAGCCGTGTAACCTTCGTGCGGGCCGACCAGTGGGTGGGCAACTGGCAAGAGATAGAGCCAGCGCAGGCGCTTGCCGATGTCTGCCGCCGCTACTTTGCTGCCTATGGCCCTGCTACCCACACCGACTTCGGTCATTGGTTCGCGCTGAAGCCGGGCGAAGCTCGTCAGGTTATGGATTCGCTCGGCGATGAGCTTGCCGAGGTCAAGTTGGAGAATAGACGTGCCTGGGTATTGGCTGCGGATGCGAAAGACTTTAGTGAACACAGCCAAGAGTCGCTGCGCCTGCTACCCCAGTACGATTGCTATATTATCGGCTCTCCCCAACGTGAGCGCGTGGTGCCAGCGACGACTAAAGCTCACGTATTGACCTATAAGCGGGGGCGCTATGAGGGTGCTACCGGCTTGCCGGTGCTGCTGATTGATGGGGTGGTTGCCGGGCTATGGGAGCGTCGCCAGCGCGGCAAGCGAGGGGAACTGAAGGTGGAGGCTTTCGCCCCGCTCACCGCTAGTCAGCGTGAGCAACTAGAGGCGGAAGTGGCCCGCATCGGTCGCTTCCTCGGCAGCGAGGCCACGCTGTCTCTGGGAACGCTCGACTAAGCACCCACCCCTTCAGGCGTTCAATATACCACCTTCGTGATCTTGAAATCGCGCACCCTGTTGATCGGCGCATCCATATCGTACTCAGCCTCAAGCCAGTTTCTCAACTCGGCAAGGGCAGGCTGAAAGGCAGCGTCGGGTATCTGCCACAGCCAGCTCCAGCGGCGGGCGGCGATGTAGTCGTATTCGGCGCGGGCGGTGGTGAGTGTCTCCCAGGTGAAGGCGGTGTAATCGTCAAGTTGGCTTGCGCCCTCACGCATTGTGGTGAGAACGTCATTCCACGACTCGAACACATCTTCGTGCTTGTAGCCATACTCAGCCATAAACTCTCCCAGCTTGCGGCTGACCATCATTTGAAAGTCATCATCGCGCACGACGCCATCGCCAACTGCCAGCGCAACACCACCCCGCTGCAACACGCGGCGCACCTCGGCGATGGCCTGGCGGTATTGTGGCACCAGATGGAAGACGTGAACCACCAGCACGCCTGCGAAGCTGCCGTCCCTGTACGGCAGGCTGGTAACGTCGCCCTGGGTAAGCATGACGGGCGCATCAACGGGCGGCTGCTTGCTCACCAGCTTGCGCAGCATAGGCATCGAGATGTCCAGCCCGTGATAGCAGTAGCCGCGCCGCGACAGCGGGATGGCCCAACGCCCGGTGCCGACTCCGGCTTCCAGCACTCGCGCCCCAGCTTCTAGCCCTAGCGCGGCGGCAATTGCATCTACGCCCTGCTTCTCAACTTCAGGTGGCACGGCGCGGGTTTGGTCGTAGTATTCGGCGGCCTGATCGAAGGCGATCGAGTTGCTCATGATTGCTCCTGATTTAGAATCGCGGAAGACGCGGAAGGCACGCGGAAAACGCGGAAAGGATTGGGCAATGTGCCTGCCGCCAATAGGCGTTGAGGCGTTGCATCAGGGCGTATGCGATTCGCCCCTACGCCAAGGTTGTCGGCAGCGGCAGGCATTGACGTAGTTCATGAGGGCGAGTGCAACCCGCCCTTACGCGATCCCTACCCGCCCCATTCACCATTTACCATTCACCGTTCACCATTACCAACGCAGATCGCCCGGCTCCTGCCGCCGCTCCCTCTTCGAGCGCTTGCGGGGGTTGCCCTTCTTCGCCTTGCGGGGCGGCTCATATTCATCCTTGTCGTTACTCTTGCCATCGCTGCCCTTGCCCTGGGCCTGGAAGTTGGCGTTGATGCTGTGGCGGCGGGGACGGGCGCGGTGCTCCTCTTGCGGCGTGAGGTTGGCGAGGCGGGCATCGAGGTCGTAGAACCGCGACGCTTCGGCCACTGCCAGCCTGATATCGCTATCCTCGGTAATTACCACCAGCCCCGGCTCGTGGCGGGCCAGGGCCTGCTCGGCAAGCCGCTTGATGACCGCGTCGGCAATCTCGCCACTGGCGGAGAAGACAATGCGGAGGCGGGGGTTGCGCCGCTCGATGCTATCGCTGCTGCGTCCCGCGATGTCGGCAGCGTCAAACACCACGGTTAGCTGGTCTTTGGCCAGGCGCGGCGAACCGGCCAGCCGGGTCAGCAGCGCCTCGCGGGCGCGTTCCAGCCCCTGCGGCCCGCTAATCAGCGCGTTGAGTATGGGGTCGCGGCGAATTACGTTGTAACCATCTACGATGATGTGGCGCATGGCGGGGTCAAGGATTAAGGACGAAGGATTAAGGATTAAAGATGTAGGGCGGGTTGCACTCGCCCTGGATGAATAGAGGCTTCTGATACTTTACCCGTTTGCGGTTGGGCTGTCAATCTTCTGCTGCCGCCTCCGACTTTCCAAAGTCCACCCGCCCGTAGGTAAGCTGGGTCGGGCTGCCGAAGAAGCGGCCAATGTGCTCGGCCTCTGCCGCAACCAGCGCCTCTATCTCAGCGCCCAAAGGGCTGAACGGCTCGACCCGTAGATCAATGTTTTTACGCTGCTGGGTGTATTGCCAAACCCCCATAACTGCGCCATTGACCAGCAGCACGGGCGATATCCAACCTGCGAT
>QHBQ01000090.1 GCA_003243865.1 Candidatus Chloroheliales bacterium
ATCGGGTCGTGGATTGAAGCACGATGCACGGCAACGTAGGGGATTGGCTAATCGTCGGTTTCAGTACCCTCAACATCGGGTCGTGGATTGAAGCGTAGATGTTGCCGACGGCTACGCTGGCGACATCAAGTTTCAGTACCCTCAACATCGGGTCGTGGATTGAAGCCAGCAGGCAGCGGTGCGGATGCTTACATCGGTTAACTTGTTTCAGTACCCTCAACATCGGGTCGTGGATTGAAGCGCTCGCTGTCAGGGTCTTCCAGGGCCGCGTCCAGAGGTTTCAGTACCCTCAACATCGGGTCGTGGATTGAAGCAATCACGCCGTAGATGTCTACCGTGTGCGGCATCCCGCGTTTCAGTACCCTCAACATCGGGTCGTGGATTGAAGCGTGCCAGTGCCGACCAGCCTGGTGCTAGTCGGCACTGGTTTCAGTACCCTCAACATCGGGTCGTGGATTGAAGCTTGAGATGGGCCGTTGCCTGGCGAGACCGTTCGCCGGGGTTTCAGTACCCTCAACATCGGGTCGTGGATTGAAGCTGGGCAGCGGCGACACAGCCACCACCACCAGTGGACTTAGTTTCAGTACCCTCAACATCGGGTCGTGGATTGAAGCCTCGTACTTGCTGCTGTGGTGCTGGCAGCAGGAAAGCCTTTCGCTGCTGTCTGAGCGCTCCTGGGGCATCGTAGCGGGCCATTCGGACTTGCCCTCCTTTCTTTATTCTACCATCGCCAGCCCTGTTTTCGCAAGCAGTGTTTCTGCGCAAAAAGCAGGGGTATTTGCGAAGCCAATTTGTGTCTGAAAGAGAGCCAACTGCCGCGATGTACGGCAGGGTGGCTCCTCTAATCAACCTTATTTGCGGGGTGAGGCTGTTAAGCGCTTTGCTAGTGGCAGTGCCGCCAGAAGGGGCAACCCTCGTAACAAACCGCTGGCAGGCGCGGGTCTATCTCTTCCTCTACCAGCCGCGCCCGTGTATCCCGGTCATCAATGAAGCGTTGGCGTAGCTCGTCTCCTATTATATGAAAGTCGCGCTCGATCGTCAAGCGCCCCCGATAAAAGCTGGGGTAGACGATGCAGCCCAGGTTGATAGGATATTCGTAGATGCTCTCCATCACCAGCGCGTAGCCAGTGGTACTTAGGCGATGGAAATCCTCGTGCTTGCCAAACTTGATGTCCACCACCATCGGCTCGGCAAAGGTGAAAGCGTCGGCGGACAGATGACCCGATAGTCCTAGTAGCGCACCGTTCAGCCGCTGCTCGACTACCACGGGCAGCGACAGGGCCGCGAGCGCGTCCGCACCGATGTGAGGCTGCTGCGCCAGTACCCCCTCCACCCGCTCGACGATGCGGCGATACTCATAGCGATAGAGTAGCCGCGCCTTCTCCGCTAGCTCGGTGTTATCGTCATGCAGCACCGCGAAGTTGGCCTCGGCCAGCGATGTCTCCAGCGCAGTCAGGCAGCCGCCGCCGTCAATATCGCCGATACCTACCTCTGGCGCAGCGTAGATTGCCCGTTTCGTCGCGGTCAGCATCGCCGCGACAAGCGCGTGCAGCGCTGAACCATCTAGCATCGCGCGGTTGGGCGGCTCCTTCACACCCAGCACGCGGCGCAGATAAAGGTCGCGCCCCGACTGGCAATACTGCCCCGCAACCTCGTACACGCCCAGGCGGGTATCGTAAATGGGCGCAAGCGGCGGCTCCGACCAACGCCAACCGCGTAGCTCCTCGCTCACCCCTTCGGCGCGTGCCTGGGGCAGCAGCTTACGCAGCACCAGCCGCCGTTCCTCTTCGCTCAAAAAATACATCGTAACCCTCCTAGCCGATCGAAGCTAGCATCACGAAAGGCAGGGGCGAGTACCCTCACTCATGCCTCATACCTCATGCCTCGTGCCTATGCCACGCTAATCCACATCGCCACAGAAGCGGCGGAACTCGCACTCGCGGCAGCGCACTCGCCGCGTGGTTGGCTCAGGCAGGCGTTCGGTGGCCAGCATTCGGCGGATGTCGCCCAGGATGTCGGCCACATACTCGCGCATCTCAGCGGTAATCAGCACTTCGCGGCTCTGCTTGGTAGGGATGTAGTGGACGAAGCCGCGTCGCACTGGCTTGCCAAACCGCTCCTCGGCGAGCAAAGCATATGCCGTGAGCTGATACTTGTGCGTAAGCGCCACCACCGGCACCGCCTGCTTGCCCTGCAGCGAGTGAGCGGGCGTGTTGTCCTTGTACTCCACCGGAATCACCTCGTGCGGCGTGACAATCGCCATGTCCAGCAGCCCCGACAACCCCAGCCGCGCCGAGTAGAGCGCCACCCTGAACTCGCGGTGCGCCTCATCCTCGCGGCGTAGGCCATAGGAGCGCAGCGTGCGCCGCGCCTCCAACTCAGTCACGCGCTCATGCTGAAGGATGCCCTCTTCCATCTTGTAGGTAACTGGCCGCTTCACCTTCAGACAATAGGTGTAGTAGACGATGCGCGGGCAGTAGACCCACTGGCGCACATCGGTGACGGTCAGGGTCAGCAGTTCGGTCTCATCCATCCTTCTTCGTCCCCTTTACCTTCACCTTCGCCTTCTTTCCATCCGCTTCGATTACCACCTCCGCCACGACCAACACCACCTTACGCAGCTTGATGTCCTTGTCGCACAGCGGGTACATCTGGATGTTGCCCTCGCGCTTGCCCAGTCGCCGCGTCAGCTTGGCGAGCAACTCGTTCTGGCGGCTGTAGCTCAGTTCGCCCAGGAACGAGCTATACTGAATGCGGAGCAACCCATAGTCGAGGCAAATCTCGCCCAGCTTGGTGCGCACCGCGTCGTTGGGGATGTCGTAGATAACCAGACACTGCATACTCGCACCTCGGAGATTGCAGATTGTAGATTGTAGATTGTAGATTATGATGGCTGCCAGCCGTCACTCCAGGTCATCTCCTACAGAGAGGGAGTGGGGCGAACCGCAATTCGCCCCTACAGTCAGCACTCAGCTTTTCACTCATGCCTCATGCCTGAAGACTCACCAACGGGCAACGAACGGATGATAGCTGCTCTCGCCGCGCACGAAGGTGGCGATGCGCCGTGCCTGCATCTGGATGATGCTACGCAGCTTGTGCTTCTTGCCCTGGTGTAGCTCCTGTCCTTCCAGCCGCTCGTTCACCCGCTCGGCAATCAGGTGGCGGCTGGCAAGGTCGAAGTGGCCGTCGTCCTCCAGCGTCAACTGGCTGCCCTTGTTGAACAGGGCGAACACCGCGCGATCCACCACTGGCGGGCGAAACTCCTCCACCGCATCGTAAACCAGGCTGGGCTTACCGGCGCGGTCGGTGTGGACGAAGCCAGCGTAGGGGTCGAGGCCAGCGTTGAACAGCGCCCCCTCGATCTGGCTGTAGAGGATGCCATAGCCATAATTGAGTGCCATGTTGAGCGGATCCTGCGCGCCGCGTCCCTCGCGGCTCGGCCACTCCACCCCCTCACGCAGCATCAGCGTGGAGGCGTGCCAGTAGCGTTGCGCCGCCCGCCCTTCCAGGTTGAGCAGGTGGGGGCGCAGTTCGTCCACATCGGTCGCGCTGTAGCGCTCAAGCTCGCCAGCCAACTTCTCCACCGTAACGATCTCGTCCAGCACCTCCTGATAGACGCTGTTCGCCGCGCCCTTGCGATACTTCGCCATGTACTTCAGCAGGGTGGCCTGGTTGCGCATCTTGCCCACGGCAAACACCTTCGCCAGCGTTACTCCGCGCGGGTCGGCATAGGCCAGCAGTTGCTCGCGCCGCGTGCTAACTGTGCCACCGCCCGCAATCTCGGCGGACATCACGCGAGCATAGGACTTGCCGGAGCGGGACAGAAAGTTGATGCTGATACCGCGCTCGGCGCAGGCCCGCACCACATCGCTGGACAGGCTAACCCCCGCGCTGGTGATCAGCACCTGCTCCAAATCGAGCAGCGGCAGCTCGGCGATTACTTCCTTGCCCTTAGTGACCCTGACCCGTTCGCTGTGCTTGCCCACGAACACGCCGTATTCCTCGACCACAAGTTGCATAGTCGCCCTCCTCGATACCTATACCCCCAAAGGGGAGGCTGGGTACTACCCCTCCCCCAAAGGGGGAGGCTGGGTGGGGGAGTTCGCCCTCTCCCATCGCCAGCCCTTCAACAATCAATCTCGAACCAGCCGTTGCCCGCCACCGCGAGCTTGCCGACATGGGTGATCTGGCCCCAGGCAAGTAGCTCCCGCAGAAGGGAAGTGTCGCCAACGTAGCGGGCCTCGCCCAGCAGCCCGCCCATCTCCAGCTTGCGGTCGTGGCGGCTGGAGTAGCGCTCCAACTCCTGCCAGCCCGCACCTCTACCCGCCATCCTGGCCTTATCAGCCTCCGCCAGCAACTGTGGCCAGCTCACCCGCCACTCACGTAGCTCGGCGATATGTGCCTCACGCTCGTCGTCACCCTCCGGCGCGGCATAGACGGCGGCCAGCATCCAGAGCCGCTCCAGTAGGCGGTGAATCAGTAGTGACAGCGGTGGGCCGGACTGCACCAGCTTGCCCTCGGCGGTGAGGCGAGCGGGAGTGAGGAAGCGCACGGTGAAGCTATCGCTAGGCAGGTCGGCGGCGAACTCGTGCACCTGCGCGGCAGTCACTGCCAGGCTGGGCATCCGCGCCATCGCCCGCTGGTGGTGGAACAAGCGCACCTGCTGCCCGGCGATGGGGTTGACCTGCCAGATTTCGCGCAGCGCCAGCCTGCCCCGTTCGCGGCCCAGGCCGAGACCCTGTTCGCCCATCCGTTGCGCGGCAATCAGCAGGTAGGGGAAGGTATGCAGCGCGTTGCCGAACAGGGTCAGCCCGAACTCCAACCGTTCGCCCGGCTGATAGGCCGTCTGGCGCGATAGTGGTGGCTCGACCACATAGGGGTGCGGCACCTCCTGCCCGCGCCCCAGCGCCCCGGCCTCGTCGCGGTTCGCCATCAGGTAAGCGATGGGGCAGGCGCTGGCGCTGGTGCAGGCGGCGCACAGCGGCGAGTCCTGCTCCGCCATGCCACCCGGCCCCGGCAGCACGCAGAAGTGGCCGCGCAATGCCCCCAGCAGCGCCCCGCGCAACGCCGACCCCTTGTTCGGCTGCAAAGTTAGCGGCGTAGCCACCTCGTAGATGAAGCGAAGCTGGTGCGCTTGCAGGTGGTCGAGGGGGGTGGGCATGGTTACTTCTCCGCGCTTCTCAGGCCAAGCTGTCCGAGGAAGGGCTTCAGGACGAACTCTGGCACGACTACCTCTGCTGGGAAGGGTACCCCCGGCTGGAACCTATATGCCACGGCAGGGCGAGTCTCGCCCCGAAGCACCAGGTAGCGACGAGTGGTTGCCAACACCTCAAAGCTAGTGAAGAAGGTGACATCACGCGGCTGTATCTGCACGAACTCGCAATGACAAACCTGCTCCCTTATCTGCTGCGTTTCATTGGTGCGGGAGAGAGACACGAGTTGAAACATCGTGCGCTTCTTACCCATGATGAAGGTTTGACCCTCCTCAAAGACATCCAACTCGCCCCGCTCTGGACTGAAGCCTATAGTGTAGAACAACTGCCCAGGTAGGATGCTTTCGATCGAGCCAAACTTTGGCAGCAAATCGTTATCCTGAATTCCTGGATTAGCCTCCTTCATCGAGTTGAATAGGTTGCGATCAGAGACCAGGCGTGATTTGCTCATGAAGCGCAATCCA
Organism: Candidatus Chloroheliales bacterium; assembly: GCA_003243865.1. Next base: position 5,678 of record QHBQ01000090.1, read on the forward strand.
CCACCGGCCTCTTGTTTACACAAAGTGGCTGGAGTGAACCACAACGGCGCTTTGCTCAGGTCGAAGTCACGGAAGAAGTCATAGTCTTCCAGTGCCGCCATAAACTCGCGGCTTCTCCGTGTCCGCTCCCTGCTCATCCCCGCATACAGCATCTCGGCGGTAAGGAAGGGGTGAGTTCTGTAATCAGAGCCGTAATCTGAGCTGATGTTTAGGAAGCGACCACAGTTACGAAGCAGCATCGCTCGTGCGTACAGTGTTGGGCTACTCATCACGCACCCCGCCGCTTTTTGAGTTGGGTGGCCGCGCCAGCCTCGGCAATCGGCTTCACTACGTTGCTGACCCGGCCCACATAGACATCGAACTGTGCTGACAGCGCATCGCTGAGTGCATCAAAAGCTGACGGCTGGTAGACTGCCATCGCTGCGCCGCCGCTGACCGCATCGAACTTTACCTGTGGAGTTGTGGGGTCGAAGCGGCTGCGTAGCTCACCCATGCCCATCGCACCCCAAGTTAGCATATCAAGCACCGAGAAGCGCGGCACCCCGCCCGCGACTGCTAGCACTTCGGTGCTGAACTTGCCGTGATTAGCGGAATACTTGCCGTAGCCGTGAGCGTCGGCCATCCGCATCGCTTGAAGCAGGCCTGCAACATCAAGCAACGTGGCGTTCTCAATGATGGTGATGAAAGGAAAGTGCGTTCCCGGCTTGACGTACTCGTAGTAGTGGAGGCTAGCATCGCCCCTCGCCTTGCTCAAGTCCTCGCCCACCGTGTTACCGATTGCCATCCCTTCTTCGCTGCCAAGCATGGCTACACACTCATCCGCACCCTCCACCGAGTAGCTATCGAAGTAGCGTATGCGCGAGAATGTAGCACCCTTGCCTGCCTCCAGACTACCGAACAGCGAGTCGTTCCAGCACAGGGTACATAGCTGATTTGGTATCTCACAAGCTCTGTTTTCAAACCAAGCCTTGAAGCTCTCCTGCCAAGGCTTTTTGGTCGCTCGCTCAGTCAAGTCGCGGAACAGGCGCATATGCGCCCGCCGCTCGATACCCTTCTGCTTGCGGGCAATGAACTCGGCGCGGCGCGTGCCAAGCAGTTCAACCTTATCAATGTACGTCTCGTTGCTGTCACCCTCGTGGGAAACCGGGAGGAAGCGACCCACTGTCGTCTTCACCCCGACGATGCTGATCAGCTGCCCGCTGTAGCTAGCAGGCAGCACCTTCTTGCCCCCTTCGTAGACGGGAACGCACGCGCCTAGGCCGCTCTGCTCGCCGAAAAGGGTAATCGCGTTATCTTTACTGCTCATGGCTAAAACCTCCTTGTGTAGTGTAAGTTGGACTTCCTGTGTGAACCCTGCCGCTAGGCAGGGGAAACCTGCTCATATTCTTCTGCGTCCATGTCCGGGGCATGGCTAGATTCTGCGTCGCTGTCAGTCTTACGCTTGAGCCTACCGCCGAACCAGGCGCGGCGATCGAGCAACATCGCTTTTGCATCGGCTCTGGCGCGGTTCGCTTCTTCAGGGTTGACCAACTCGGCCAGCCTTTTGTAGTTGGCGATTGTATCCCTGTCGAAGCGTTTGTTAACATCGGCCTCGTCTATTTCCTTCAATCCGCGGTTGCGGCACGAGGCAATGTACTCCTCAATCATTGCCATACGATGGTAGAGGTAATTAAAGATGCGACCAAACATACTCTGGCGTAGGTCGCGCAGATTGCGTCGATCGGCCAACATGGCGCTGTGTTCAGTCATCCACTTGTGCAGCATCTCCAGCCTAGGCTGGTTGTCCCTCCGGCTGAACTGCGTATCCTTCTTGCGTAGGATGAAACTCGCCCACACCTGATATGCTGCCTCCACCTCAGCGGCTGCCTCTTCACCTTTCTTGCCGATAGCTCTCGCCTCGATCAGGTTAAGCAGCTGGCGCGGGTACTTCTCAATCTCAGCGGGCGCAGCATTGAGCTTGGGATCGAGCAGGTGCAGGCCAAGCAGAGCCTCGATCAGCTTGGTTGTGAACTCGTCCATCTCACGGTTTATCTGCGCCCGACCGACCTGGTTGGTTTGTAGTTGTACGTTGGACAATTCGGTACCCCCTTTCGTGGTTGTGTTTGGTATCACCGCCTTGAGACTCAAGGCTCCATCTCATCGGCTAGCACACGCAGACTTGCGTATGCCTTCATGTATTCGGTCAGGTCTCGTACACCTGGTAGATAAGGGTCGCGTTTACCAGTAAACGGCTTATACTTCGCACCCTTGGTGTCATCGGTTATACGCAGTGGCGACTGGCGTAGCACGCGGCTGAACTCGCCAAGTGGATCAGCAGCCAGGCGTTCAGCCAGCCGCAGTCTTTCTTTGAATGGGTCCTTACCGCTGGCTACCCGATTACTGAACTCGCTTAGGATCGCATAGCGGTGTAGGTACTTGCTAGCGATGAATGCACGAGGGCCAACGTAGAATGTGTCTGGTGATGAGGCATCAAGTCGCGGTATGGTTTGGAAGTAATAGGCTCCTTCACAGCGGCACAGCTTACGCATAAAGCCGAGTAGGGCGAAGACGTGCAGCCGACTACGCACAAACCTTTTCTGCGCTACGTCCTTTTCACCCCGAAGGTAAGGTAGGGCATAGAGTACCAACTGCCGCGTTCCTACCCCTAGTGATACTAGCAGATTGATAGTCTCCTCACCGCTGGCATTTTCAAACAAGGCCTGGGCGTTGCTTACCAACGGATCATCGTGGTTGAGCAGGCTTCGGTACTGAGCAGCTTCTTCGGGTGTGGCTTCCTCACCCTTTACCTTCTCCTCCAGCAACTCGACCAGCCGCGCCCGCTCTACCGCATCGAAGTTGGGGCGCGGTGGTGCATCCTGTTTGTTCGCTTTTGCTTTCTTTTGTGCCTCCTCCCACGCCGCATACGCTTCCACTCGTGCTTGGCGCTCCGCTCGAATCGCGGCAAAGACGAACTCCATTGTCTTCTTGATCTCTGCCACGCTTGCGCTAGTCTGCTCCTCGTAGTGGAATATCATGTTACCCAGCCTGGGGATAGGATACATACCATCCAGCACCGGCCCAGTCAGCTTGACGCTCAGATAGGCGCACAAGGCGCATCGATAGCAGTTGCGGATTTCAATATCCGCCTTTCGCCTGGCGTTGCTAATCTGATTGTGGAACTTTCCTACAGCTTTGCCATTGATGATGCTAACCTCCTTTAGCGTCGCAGCCTGACTACCGCATAGCCGACAGAGGTTTTCAGTTGGCTTCGATGTGGAAGTGGCACCCGATAGCTCCGCTATTGCATAAGCGACTTCAACGAGGCCGAGGTTAACACCTTGCAGCAAACTAGCATGATAATAGGGTATCTCGCTCTCAGCCACGAGCTTGCCATCCTTGCGATGGAAGGGGATGAGCCAGCTATCGTCGTAGCTGCGAGGCTGGGCGGATTCCACCTCAGCATCAACTTCTTCGCCCAGCCTGGTAAGCAGCTTTTTGAGAAGGTGCCGCAGTTTCTCCTCGTTGAGGCTAGCTTTGCTAACTGCCGTGTCAATGTAGTCCTTGAGTGTACCTACGTCGCTTCTCTCTCCTTTAGCTGCTGTACGTCTTTCAGCAGACTTGCTCGGGTCAATGTTGAAGGCGGCTAGCACTTCTTCCTCGGTTAGTAGCTTATAGACTTTGCTGAGGCGGGCAAGAAACTGCGCTCCGCTCTGACAATCACCTTCGCCCCCGCTAGAGCGTCCATAGAAGTAGGCTAGAGCGACAAAAACAGCGCGTGTTGTTCTAGTTAGAGCCGGTGTTCCTTTGATTTGGCGAACAAAGTGGTCGTCCATTCTGGCGGCCAGATACTCTCTAACCTTCCGTTCCAACCTTGGCGCAAGTGCTGATGGAATAAGTTGGAGGGGGAAGATGGGATTTTGGCTGTTGGCGATACCGAACATATCCGCAACCCTACCATGTACCCCCAGATCATGGTTATCATCACCAAGCAACAACTCGGGGAGGTTACCGGTTACTTCAGTATAGAAAGCGCGGGCAAGCGCTTCCTGGTCAAGTGGCTGCTGGCTGCGTACCAGGAAGTAGGCACGTTCAAGGTCATTGCCGATTGCCCACGTTTCACCAGCAGCGGTAAGTGTCCGCTGGGCCGCCTTGTTCAGATAATCGTTGAGCAAGGCGTTGCCAAGTAGCGTCTCGTCACGTTCCACCAGCGGGCTATACAGCTGAATCAGGCTAAGAACGCTACCGTCACTTAGCGTGACCTGCCAGAATAGTGTTCCGCCGCTGATCATCGCTGCTACTGAATCGAGGCTTGCGCCTTTAGCGTCAAGGCTGTGTTGCTGCCAGATCTCCTGCAAGGGCTGCCTGTATGCGCTATCAGTGTTCATGTTCGTGTTGAACTCCTTCCTCGTGCATTTGTTCATGTTCTTGCCAGTCGGCACCACCAAGCAGCAGGCGCAGGGTGCTGCCGACCGCAATGTTGCGGCTCTGTTCAGCCTGGTAGCTATGCTCCAGTGTGCTTACATCCCGGTCCAGCAACGTGTTGATCGTGCCAGCCAGCGAGGTGCAGCCCTGAAGCACTTCGTTGAGGTTGCGTTCGCGCTCCCATGTGCTACTGGCCACCAAATCGCTGACGATAACCAGGCCACCCAGCGGATGGTAGCGGAGCAAAAGATCGGTAAGGGTTTGACGCTTAATCTCACGTGGGTAAAACACTGTCCACTGGCGGCGCACCACCAACCTCTGCTCCTCTTGCCCGGTTGGCTTGTTGTCTGCATCACGCTCTTGCCACATTTCGGTGGATACGTAGAACATCCCGTGATGGGTGGTAGCCAGAGTTAGGATGTCGTCGACGTTGATGTGTTTTTCGCTTATTTCGTAGCCGGTTACTTCAGCGATGCTATGTGCGGCATCCTTTATATTGCCGTTTATCAAATTGATGTACCTGTCTTCCAGCGTATTGGCTTCGTGCTTAACTCGCCTAACGCTTTTCATCCCATCCTTGTCGCCCTTGATCGCAAACTCCAACATTCTTTGGAAATCGGCATCCAGCTTGCCGATGTCATGAATGTAGGTAGCGAGGATTAGGTTGTCCTTTAGCTTGCGGTCAAGCGCAGATGAAGCTCGCAATAGGTGAACGGCGGCGCGAGCGGCCCAAATGCCGTGATCGTATAGGCGCTGACCGCTGTGGCTTGACTTGCCCCACGCAAGTTGAAACTGTTCACTGATTGGTGCTTCTGCTTTGCCCATCGCCAGTTCCCTCCTGATGTCGGTTATTTGCTATCTTTGCAGGTTGCCCGTAGCTGCTTCAACGCCTTCCACTCGGCGCTAAGGCGCTGCCAAACGTGGAAGGCAGCGCCCGTTTGACGCTCCAGTAGGATTGCTCCGTAGCCATGCTCACGCTGCGCTCCCAGCCTATCGTAATAAATCTCCTCAAGCTCAAAGCAGTCGGCCTGCTTCAATACATCGTCAAGGCAGGTATCGAACACGCCGGGTAGAAGCACGTACCACTGGTTGGTTAGGCTGAAGCCCCCAATCTCCGGCTTACCCCCAGTGGGCTTGCCCTCACTATCCAACCAGCAGGCAGCAAGATAAATGTCACCATAAAGCAGTAGCGGTTCGCACAACGCTTCATCCATCATCTTCTTGTGTTCGTCACTCCCTACTGCAAGGTCTACCTCAAGAACACGCAGTTCGTTAGTTGAACGCTTTCGCCATATTTGGTGGGTAGCCGCCTCTATAGTAGGCCGGGAATCTATGTACACATTGCGGAGGCGGCGACGATAGATGAATTCGCCGAAGAATAGGTCGGCCATACCCGCCTCGAATGGAGACTCCGAAGCTAGCAGCTCATCATCCTCGACATAAGACAATAGGTAGAATGGGTCGCGGCTTACCCCTGCGTCGCGCAAGCTGATTGCAGGCAAAGTATCGCGCAAACCGTAGGCAAAGTCAATTCCCTTCGCTTGCATAGCGTTGGCTATTTGCTGCACCGCTGTATAGTCCTCGCCGCTTTCTAGGTGCTGGTTATACTCCTCGCCAACCTCGCCTATTTGTTGGTTGACGAGGTGGTGAATAGCTTTTAGATAGTCGGAAGTATCCACGTAAGAAGGCGGGGGCAGCAGATCGCGCACGAGGGTGGAGAACTCACTGCGATCAATATCCTTTATGCCAGACAACCGCTCGGCTAGTTCGTCTACCGCTGTCGTCGGCATGAACAGCCGCACCTCACTTCGTACCCCTTCTCTCCGTCCCACTCTGCCAAAGCGCTGCAGCAGGTTGCTGCCCTGTTTCTCGCTTATCTCGCTAATCATTGCATCAGCATCGAAATCTACACCTACTTCAACTGCTGAGGTAGAGATTAGCAGCATCGGCTGGCCAGTTGCCCGCTGGTCACTATCCTTGAACACATCGAGCAAACCAGCGCGTGACCGATCGGTCATGCTCCCGGTGTAGAGCAGCACACTGGTCCCCGGCGGAGCGTCGGCCATAGACTTAACATAGCCATGTTCAATCTCGCCACGCGCTAGAACTAGATCGCGAAATCTATCTAGTAGCTCATCTGCATCCCCCTTACCCAGACTTTCCTTTAGAATTCGCAGCAGCCAACCGACGCTTATTGAGCGTGGTTTCCCATTCTTACTCCTCCCTTTGCGCCTTGTATATAGAGTGAGCGGTAGATCAACGCCACGCTGCATGGTGTTCTTATCCAACATCAGGTTTTGGCGCAGTGTCTCGCTTATCCAGCGTACTAGCGGTTCGATGCTGCCAAGCTCTGCCAGCAGAGCGGGTTGGTCAGCGGCCGCTTGCCGCAAAGCTGCATTCAGACCTAGCGACTCGCCGCTACTCTGGCTTAGGGTCAGTCCTTCTTCGTAGCGATCGAGTACCCCACTGGTCCAGGCGGATAGTTGCTCAAAGAACTTATCAAGAAAGCCACGAGCCAAGTCAAAATTATCAAGCCCTCTCTGCGGTTCGCTAAAGTAGTTGTCGAACACAAACATCAGCAGGCTGTCGCTGCCAGGTATGACATAGCTGCTCAAAGTAGCCTTCAGTTTGCCTATGTTGATTTGCTGCTTATCAGTCACATCTCTAGCCTTCCAAAGGGCATTACGGAAGGTGCGATGCTGCGCAGACAATTGCTCGGCCAGCAAACTCTCCAACGCCTCCGCCTGAATGCTCACATCGCGTGATTTCTCTGGCAAATCGCGCCAGCGCAGAGGGAGCGCTACCCGAATGTTTCGCTCGAAGCGTTGCACTATGGCTTCCCCTAGATTTAGCTCACCCAGAAGGCTAATGCCTCTTTCCAGGGTGATTAGACCGTACCTCAAGCTAAACTTAGGAGGTAGAGAAGGGTATGCTGATGCAGGCTTCACTTTATCGAATATCTTATGCGCTCGGCTTGCCGAGTTACAAACGAGCAGCACTCGCTGTTTCCCTGTGTCCAGCAACTCTTGGGCGGCGCTCATCAATCGCTTATCAGCCTCAGTTATTGCAGGCTGCTCCTCGATAAAAGTGATTACATCGCCGCACTTGGAGCGACCATCTATCCTTACTACTGGCCCAGCAGCAGTATCGCTGTTAAGCTTTATTAGAGCTTCATCCGCTGTCGCGCTGAGATAATGCACTTTCAGGTTAGCCTTCATATAAGTGTGGCGGAAGAAGCGAACCCTATTTAGCATAGCAATCAAATTCTCTAGCATCAGACCATTGAATAGATGAGCCTCGTCCACCACAACCTCACTGACCTGACACAAGGCATAAATAAGTACGTGGCTGTACTTTACATTTTTACGGAAGAACCAGTATATAGCGTCAGGAGTTGCGACCAGAGCAGGACATGCAAGGGCAGCAAAAAGCGCCGTTCTATTCATTCCACCTTGTATCAGCCCGACGACTTGCTCAGGCTCAAGACCCCTCTCTCTGGTATATTCAGCGTAAACCTCTGCCAGCTTAACCATAACCTGTCGCTGGTCTTCAAGCAAGGCGCGGGTTGGATACATAAATAGTATTTTGCGCGGGCGTGGCATTACGCCTCCGAACATCTTATGGAATAGCGGAAGCGCAACTGCCAGTGTCTTGCCTGCTGCTGTGCCTGCTACCAACCTTAGCTGCTGATCGGCCAGCACTGCTGCAAATGCATCAGCCTGGTGCTTGAAAGGCCAGATACTTGCACCCTCCATGTACTCACGGAAGTGAGCAAGGAGATCTGGGTTAATGTTATCTGTGCTGTCGGCCTGGATAGGAGGCTCGTTTGTCACTGTAATCTTTAGGCTCATAGTCATCCGGCTCTCTTTGTTTATGCTCCGTAACCATTTCGGTGCCCTATAAGCTGCGCTTGTATGCGCGATTATATCATGGTTTTTTACAAAAGTCAAGACCTCCAGCCCTCAATTTCACAAATGCAAGCCAAACTGCGGAACCAATGTACAGGAAGAGGTAGTGTGCAGCTTGCATCCAGAGCCGTAACTCAGGTATAATAAAGGCAACCCGGCGCCAGGGTACTGAAAATATAAACCGCGTTTGTAGCAGAAGTGCTAGCTACTCGATCCGCTTGAGGATGATTTGGCTGGCACTTTGTTTGTCTTGTAAGGTCATCATACCACAACCCACGTTCAAGACCTGACTCTTTAGTCGCCAGTTTTCACCAATTTAACCTTTTTCGTACAAAGCGGCAGTCAGGTGAGCTTCGGCGGCGAGTTGGTCACGCACGTTGGGTGGTTCTATAACCTCTACGTTGTTTGCCCATCCCCTTATCCATGGCACCATCTCCAGGGTTTCGGCTATTTGCACGGTCATCTCGCAACTGCCATCGTCAAGGTCGGTTAGCTGCTGGGTAGGATGCCAGCGGGTCTCTTTGACGCGGCGGGCGACGGCCGGGCTGAAGCGTAGCCGCACGGTAATTGGCTCTTGCCCCACATAATCTTGTCCCATGATGTTCCAGGCGCTGGATAGATATATCAGCGGGTCGAAGTCAGAGGGTAGGGTAAAGGTGTCGGCGCTTAGCTCCGCGTTCTGGATACGCTCCATCTTGAACACGCTAACCCTACCGCTCAGGTCGCTGTGGGCAATGATGTAGAAGGCATAACCCCATGGGCCGGGCTCAATGTAGTACGGAGCGATGATATGTTCCCTGGGCGTGTTGCCTGTTGCCGGTAGGTAGCTGATCTTCACCTGACGATGCTAGGCCCAACCGTGAGCGATAGCCTCAAATATGTAGGCAAAGGCCGGGTCGGGCGCCCCAACATGAAACTCGCTGGTGCGGCGCACATGGCTGGCAATGTTAGGCGGTAGCGCATCGGCCAGCTCATCCAACGCGCTGATGATCGCGGGGTTCGGCTCGTCGGAGTAGCGCACCAGCAGGCGGGCGGCGAGGAAGAGCGCGGTGGCTTCGGATAGATTAAGGATGATGGGCAGGACTGGCACCTTCCAATCCTTATCCACATAGATTAGGTTCTCCTCCACCCAGAGGGGGATATGCCCGTCGCCACCGAGTTCATCAAGATCGCGGCGGATGGTTGGTACGCTCATACCGTACTCTTCCGCAAGGTCCTTGATATTCAGCGGCGGCCAGCGGGAAACATGGCTGACCAGGATACGCCGCTCCAGCCGCCGCAGCCGCTTCGCCTTCTTCACCTTATCGTGATCCAGCATATGCGCTCCCCTTCTACTGCTCATCGCCCATCCCCTCAAATATCGCCTCATTGCCAACCGCTACCGCTTCCTTCTGCGGGCGGGGCAGGTTGCCGAGTACGATTAGCTGGCTGGTGGCTCTGGATAGGGCAACATACATCAAGTAATCGCGCACTGGCCCCTCGTGGGCCTTGTCCGGCTCGATGAGGATGACGATTGGCGCTTCCAGCCCCTTGAACTTGGCGATGGTGGAGACGCGCACCTGGCCCAGCGCGGGCTTGCGCTTCCAGGTGAGCGTGATGCTGCCCAGCTTGTCGCCCTCCTTGCATACGCTGCGCGCCTCGCCCAGCGGGGTCAGCACTACGATGTCGGAAAGGGGCAGACCCTGGGTGTTCACCAGTTCGTTCAGGGTGCGGCGCAGCATCTCCTTCTCGCTGCCTTCGGCCACTGGCACGATCAGCGGCTCACGGCCGTCCGGCCCACCCGACGCGGGCGGGTCGTCGCCTTGATAATAGCGCATCACAAGGGCGTTGATCTTGCGCGTGTTGCGGCAATTGAGGTCGAGCGAGAAGGTCTGGCCATGCCACTGGCTGAGTGCCGCCCGCTGCTCACCATAGATGCGCTGATTGCTGTCGTAGAAGATATAGAAGACGCTATCATCGCTTACCAGCAGCTTGCGCAGCGTGCCGAGCCAGAAGTCCATAAAGTCCTGGCCCTCGTCCACGATAATGGCATCGAAGCGGTCGGCAGGCATGGCAGCGGCGGCCTGCTCCAGGTAGGTGGGCATCTCCAGGTCGTAATATTGCTGCTGCTGCTCGACGCCCATCTTGTATTCGGATGGCAGCTTGATCGCGGCGCGGTGGCAGAAGTCGCGCACCAGCATTGCGTAGTTCATCGCCAGCGCCTTGCCGCCGCTGGTGTCAGGGTCGCTGGCGAACCGCTCGCTCACAAAGTCGGCGAGCGGGCGATTGTAGCAGACGAACAACACCCGCGCCCCTTCGAGCGCCAGCCGCCGCGCCTTCTCAATCGCCAGCATCGTCTTACCCGACCCGGCGCAACCACCGATTGCCGCCTGCGGCACCCGCCGCAAGGTGTGCAGGGTGTGGAACTGCTGCTCGGTGAGTTGACGAATTGCCGCCTTCTCCTCCAGTATTGCGCCCGCGAGTCCAATCGGGGGCAGGCTGAAGCTGGGGGCAAGCGCATCCACCAGCGCCTTGCTCGCCTCGACCGGCATGAAGTAGGGGTTGTCGCTGTGGCTGAGGATGCGGCTGATTGCCGCCTCAAGGTTGTTCAGGTCGCGGGCGTCGAGCAGTATCGAGCGGTCGCCATATAGGCCGATATTGTTGTCGCCAACCAGGGTATCGGGGAAGGCCACCGCGTGGCGGGCGTGCGCCTCATATGCCTGCCGATAGCGGCTGGTGGCCGGGGTGGCGGTCAGCTTATCGAACAGGTCGTGCTTGTTCTGCTTCGCCTGGTCGAAAGGGTTCTTGATTAGGTGTTCTGCCCCGCCGCGGTCACGGCTGTACCAGTCGCCATGCCGACAGCTAATCTGCCCACCCTTCACCTCCAGGATTAGCAAGCCACGCCGGGGATGGATGATGAGGAAATCAATCTCGCGATCGCGGTCATGGGCGCGGGCGCCGCGCATATACAGGCCAACGCTGTAAATCACGGTGTAGTCGTCGGGTAGCTGAGTGCGGAACTGCTCGTACAGCAACCGCTCGGCAGCGCTGGGGGTGGTTTGCGGCCAGTGTTCGGGGTAGACTTTTGCCATTGGGGGTCACGTTCCTCTTAATCGCACCAGTTCGTCAACTTCTCAAGCAAATCTCAATGCCCTGCGAGGCGTCTTCATAAGCGTTGATGGAACTATCCTAGCATAGATAATGAGGGAATGCAATACATCCAGCAAGGCAATTTTCACTCTGATTACATATGGCGGTAAGGTTTCGGTAAGGTTGGGGTATAGCAGACCCAGTAGCTGTTCGGCACGTCAGTGAAGTCTTGGCCGCCGCCAGTGAGGCTGCCCCCCGGCTGCCAGCGGCTGGTGTGAGACTTGCTGCTTCCCACATCCGCTGACAGCCAGGGGGCTCTATCCATATAAGCATGGATGGTTGCTCCTGCTACGTTTACCAACTGATGCCGATGGTGCCGACCACCTGCACGCTGGCGCTGGCGTTCGCCCCGCCGGAGTAGACCACCTCATCTGAGGATTCGGAACTCCACTTGCCCGTATCGTCGCGGTAGGTAGACTTAGACTGGCTCAGAAGGAAGTTCCCGCTTACACTCGCCTGGGCGTTACAACCATCCAGGTCAAGGCTGGCCTCGACTCCTACCCCGTAAAATCCCGGCGCAAACGAGGCGCCAGCGACCGTCTTGACGCCGGAATCCTGGTGTTTAGCGCCGGAGTCGAAGCTCAGGCCGCCGCCAACGCCAACCCCGCCTCCCACCGAGATTGATAGGCCGCCGCTATCAATCGCAATCGAGACGCTGCCGCCGACGGCAGCAAAACCGGAGAAACCAACTGAGAACAGCCCGACGGGATCGGTTTGGTTAATCGGGTCGCTATGGACGTAGGTGTAGAGGTTGCCCTGTCCGCCCTGGTAGAGTGCTGGATCACGCGCGACCCAGCGCCCTGTCTGGGGTTCGTAGTCGCGCACACCAAAGTGTACCAGGTTGGTATCAACATCGCGTAGGCCGCCCGCGAAGCCGATTGGCAGGTAAAAGCTGGGGTTGCTGTCCGAGGTGACATCGCCGAAACTGTCGTAGCTGAGTTCTTTAACCACCACGCCGTAGGCGTTTACCACCAGCTTTGGGCTACCGACCTGGTCGCTGGCGACGTAGTAGAAGTTGTAACCCTGTTTCAGCGCGAACAGTGTCCCGCTCTCGTCGTAGTAGTAGATAGTCAGTACCCCGCCGGGGTCGCGCATCGCGCTCACCTGGAAGGCGTTGCCTGGGTTGCCGTAGAGGTACTGGTAGGTGCCGCTGATAGTGGTGCGTGCGACTTGCCGCCCCAACCCGTCGTAGCTGTAGTCCACGTTTCGGCCACCAGCGAGGCTGGCGTGCAGCAGTTCACCGTGCGTGCTGTACTGGAAGCTGTCGCCACCGCGACTGACGAGGAAGCCGTCCTGGTCAAAGCCGTAGCTGACCGCTCCCTGGGAGGTTTGGCGATCCTGTGCGTCGTAGGTGGCCGTCTCGATCGGCCCACCATTTAGTTGACGACTTATGCGATTGCCGTTGGCATCGTAGGTGTAATGCTCCACCACCGTGCCGTTCAGTTGCACCTGGGTTAGCTGACCGTCGGGGTCGTAGGTGTAGTCGTAGGTGTAGGTCGTGCCGGAGATTACCTCTACTTTATGGTTGATGCGCCCAGCAGGATTATAGCCCATTTGCACATCATACAGACTGTGTCCGTTCATCGTGTGGTGACGGTCGTTTAGGCGGGCGAGGTTATCGTAGCAGAGGGTCATGCTAAGGGCGCTGCCACTCTGGATGCCGCTGGGCAGACCGGCTGGCCCGTTCCGGTTGATGGTGAAGGTATCGTTGCGGATGAGACCGCCATCGGCGTCGTAGCCCAGCTGCATCTCCCCGTTGTTGTCCAGGGTAATGCCAATCGGGCGGAAGTTGCTATCGTAGCGATAATGATAGCTGCCGTTCGCCACCCCGCTCCAGGTGGTTCGGGTAATCAGGCCGCCATCGTAGGCGTAGGCGAGGGTCTCGGTTACGCCAGCGGTGGCCGGAGTATGCAGGGCAGGGTTGGCGGCTGCACCGCTCGCCTGGTTCCCGCTCACGCCGGAGGTGCGGGTAATCAGGCTGGGGCGGTCGGTGTTGTCGGTGTAGGCGAAAGCAATGTTTGCTTCAGGGTAGCTGAGGCCACTGAAGCGGTCCCCACTGTCGCGGGTGTAGGTCTCGGCGCGGCCATCGGGCATCGTTACCTGGCTGCGCTCACCCGCCAGGTTGTAGGTGGTGACGTATGGTGCGCTCCCAGTAGGGGTATAGACTGCAAGCTGGCCCAGTGTGGTGTAGCCGAGGCCATGCACCGAGCCGTTTGGCATAATTACCTGAGTGCGGTTGCCGTTCTGATCGTAGCTAAAGTGATATGTGTTGCCCGCTGCTGTGGTCATGCTTGTTATCCGTGAGGCCAGGTCGTAGGCATAGCTGGTCGCATTACCTGCGGCGTCGGTGACGCTGCCGATTTGTCCAGCAGAGTTGTAGGCATACCCTAGCATTAGATTGCCCCAGTGCTGCTGCACCAGCCTTCCATACGAGTCGTACTGATAAGTGAGCGGCGCGAGGCCTGGGTCAAGCTGGCGGGAAAGCGGCCGCCCCTGGCTGTCCAAGTTGGTAACGGTACGCCGCCCCAGCGGGCTAGTCACCGTCACGGCCTGGGCGGGAGCGTTGTAGACACTCTGGTAGAAGTGATTATTGAGATTGACCACATCAGTTTGCACCACCAGGCTGGAGACGGTGCCGCTATAGGTAAGCGCGGCTTGGCGTGAGCTGGTCAGCACCGAGGTCAGCCCAGCCGGGGTGGTGATGATGTACTGGGCGTTGATTGGCACCTGCGCGCCCCAGCGCGGATCGCTATCTTGTGATATGTAGGCACGAGTGCCGTTGGCGTAGGTAATCGAGCGGGTGCTGTCTGACCTGAGCAGCAGTTGGCTGGTTGCGCCGTCGGGCATCGCGCTGGTTTGCAGGTTCTGGGTGCCAGAGACTACGGTGGTGTGGTAGGTGCTGGTTGCGCCTGCCTGGCTGCTAAAGGTGGAGGTGACGTTGTAGGGGTCGCTGGCGCGGGTAAGTTGCTTCAGCCCGCCGCCAGGGTCACGTTCGCTGAGCAGGCGGCCATCGCCATCGTAGCTCATCTGATAGAGGCCGCCAGCCGGGGTGGTCATGCCGGTGAGTAGACCGCCGGGGCCGTAGGTGAAGTGATAGGTTTCGCCAGCCGGATTGGCGAAGCTCGCCAGGTAGTGGTCGCTGCCGACGCTCAGGCTGCTGCGAATGCCGAACGGCGATACAATCGCGGTGGGGTTGCCTGCGCTGTCGCGCTGGATGGTGGTAACGTTGCCATCGCCATCGCTGACGCTGGTTAGCCTCCCAGCAGTATCATATGCGAAGCGGTAGCGCAGGCTGCCGTTGGGATTCAGAGTCTGGAGGTGGCGGCCGGTCTGGTCGAACTGATAGAGTTCGCTGCCATTGGCGGCAGGGATGGTGGTGATACCGCTCTGGGTGTTGGGCACGGGCAGAGTTACCCTGCGGACGCGATTGTTAGTAGAATCGTCGAAGTAGAGAGCGCCGTCTGGCCCGACAGCAAGCTGCAAGGGGGTGCTAATCTTAGCCTTGGTTGCCAGACCGCCATCGCCACTGAAGCCAGAGCCGCAGCCATAACACGAGTATTGGGCGGCGCCAGTTACCGGCTCGATGATGCCATCGGTGCGCACCTGGCGGATGCGGTAGTGGTTCAGCTCGGAGATGTAGAGGGTACCGTCAGGGGCAAGGGTGAGGTCAGTGGGGCGGACATTTGCCTGTAGCGCGGAGCCGCCGTCGCCGTCGCAGCTGTAGCAGCCGCCGTAGCCGGGGAAGTGGCCTGAACCGACGACAGTGGTGATGATGCCATCCACGCCCACCTTGCGGACACGGTAGTTGTCGCGGTCGGCGATGTAGAGGCTGCCATCTGGCCCGACGGCAAGACCTTGTGGGATGCTGAGTTGGGCCTGGCTGGCCGGGCCGCCGTCGCCGCTGTAGCCAGGGGTGCTGGTGCCCGCCACCACGGTGACGCTGCCATCAGGCGAACGCTTCAACACCCTGCTGTTAGCGGAGCCGTTGGCCCCGTCAAAGTAGACACTGCCATCAGTCGCCACGGCCAGATGCCAGACGGTAAATTGGGTGGTGGTCAGCATATTCAGGCTAGTGATAATGCCGCTCGCATCAATCATGCGGATGGCGGTGCCGTCAGCGATGTAGAGATTTTCATCCGGCCCAAGTGCGAGGGCAAGAGGAGTCACTGCTGCCAGCCGCGCCGGGCCGCCGTCGCCGTTGCCATAGCTGTTGAGATTTCCCGCAATCGTGGTAATGGTGCCGCCCCGGTCAATCTTGCGGATGTAGTCGCCGCCGCCGACGTAGAAGCTGCCGTCCGGCGCCATAGCCAGGCTCTGCGCAGATAGCGGCGAATGGGTCGCGGGGCCGCCATCGCCGACCGGCACCCAGCCGAAGCGGTCACCGTTACCCGCAACGGTGTCTATTATCGAAGCGATATCGCGCGGGCCGCGGCTCTGACCATCGCCCTGGTAGAGCCATTTGTTCACTGGGTCGTAGCTGTGGTGAACGTTGAGGTCCCAGCCGCCCAGCCCGGCGTCCAGCGAGTTCTCGCCGCCGATGCTGTAAGTCTGCTCCGCAGTGAGGGTAATAATCATGCGCCCGTTCTGTTCGCCCCGCCCGTAGCTAACCCCAGAGGTATCGCCGAAGCTGCGGTTGAAGTCGCCCCTGGACTGATAGTAGACGGCAGGGTAGGTGTAGGTAAGGTCTACCTTCATCTGGCGGGTGCCGCTGACGACGTTACCTTGTGCGTCGCGGCCATCCCACTGGAAGTTGTAGGTCTGGTTGGGGCCAGGGGCAAAGGTCTGGGTGATCTCCCGCCCGGCGATGTCAATCGTTATCCCCATACCCATGAGGTCGGCGGGAACGGTGCCCGCGATAATTGGGACGTTCAGCCGGTAGCCCCCCTTAGTCCCCGGCATCCGGTCGCTGTGATATTGTAGGCTGAAGGGGGTGCCGTTAATCGGCAGCGCCTCGCCGAGCGCCTGGTTCTGGCAGTCAATGATTGAACCTTTCTTCTTGCAGGGGTCTTCCCAGGGTTGCTCATTGTTGTACCAGGGCAGCACCGGCTTGATCGTGTCGGTGGGCGGGCCGTAGGGCCAGTTCATGTCCCAGGGGGTGAAGTGGCTGGTCGGTACCCGCCACAGGCTCTGGCCGCTGGCGTAGAGGTTGACGAGTTGCTGACGCTCAGGGTCGGTTATGCCGAGGGCGGCCAGTTCCTGCGGGGTGGCGGGTTGACCATTGCCGTCCACGTCGAGGATCGCGAGGCCGCCACTTACGCCCAGGATTCTGATCACCCGCCCGTTGTCGTCCAGTATCCACAGCCCGGCGCCGGGGTCATAGTAGCCAGCAGGCACCGCATTGCCGACCGGGAAGTTAAGGAAGTTCTCGTTGTAGCTGACCACCGGCTTGGTGAAGGTGATGCTGGTTGCGCCCGCGGCCAGCGCCTCGTCGGCGGTGAAGTTGGAAGCATAGGTGTAGGCGGAGGTCTGGGGCAGTTGGCCCGGCATCGCCTTCGGCCCCGTGCTACCCACCGTGTACTCGGTGGCGCGGACGTGCATCGAGGGTAGTGGCTGGCGGGTACCGTCTGGTAGCATCATCGTCGCGCCGGTGCCTTGCGCGAACATCAGGGTGGCCTGGCGCTGCCCGTCGGGGTCGCTGTTGGTGCTGCCCCGTGCCACCTCCATTGGCTGCGCGAAGTCAACGCTGGTAACATGAGAGTCGAGACCAATCAGCACCACATCGGGCAGCCAGGCGTCGTCCTGCCACGGGGCGAACACCTGCCGTTGGGCGGGCAGGTAGTTGGTCTTACTGTAGTTGACGGTGATCACCCCGCCACCATTGACCGTCATGGTGAAGCTGCCGGTGGCATCGGTGGTGAGTGGCGCGTACTCCGGGTGTTTGAGGATGCTGATTTGCACCCCGGCGAGCGGGGAGCTGGCGCGGTCAGTTACCTTGCCGTGGATAGTCGAGTTGCGCTCGGCGGCGATGCCGGGCGGCACCAGGGCGTTGTAGAGGATGCGGCTGAGTTGCCCGCGCGTGCCATTGTTGTTGGGTCGGAAGCAGGGCGAGGTCACCCCGGCGTCGGCGCAAGGATGATAGTTGCCATTGTCCACGAAGCCGCTGATTACCGACTTGCTGACCGCCGTTTCGATCTGGGCGAAAGCGAACGCACCCGCTGGCACATCGCTGAAGGTGGGCTGGCTGGGCGTAATCAGCGTCCAGCCGCTGGCCCGCGCCACGATCAGGACAAGCTGGGCGCGGGTGATCAGCTGGTTGGGGCCAAAGCAGGGGAACGTCGCGCCAATCGCCACGCACTGCGCCTGGGTGAAGCCGCTAATAATGTTCTGGCTGTGTGCGGTTTCGATGAAGGCATAGGCGAAGTAGCTAGTCGGCACATCGGTGAAGGACGGGGTGCCGGGGGTGGTCAGGTCGTAGCCGAAGCCGAGTACCACCATCTTGGCGAACTGGGCGCGGGTGGTGTTGTTGTTGGGGGCGAACAGCCCGCCGCCAATGCCGCTCACTACCGCGTGACCGGCCAGCCAATGGACGTAGGTGTACCACAGGCTGCCGGGCGGCACATCGCTGAACTCAATGGAACTTGGGGTAGCAGGCACGAGCGGGTGTGAGGCAGCGTTCACGCTGGCCTGGCCGCCGGGCTGGGTATTACTCGCCGCGACAGAAGTAGCGGCGGGCTGGTTGCTGCTCGTGGTCGTGCTGGCTTGGGCGGCGGGGCCGCCTCTAATGATGCTGACCAGCAGCACGAGGGTGAGCAGGCGGTAGACTGACTTGCGGTTCATCTTTCTATTCCTTTCTGGTGCTAAGATAACGTAGTAGGCAGTGTAGTTCAAAGGTTGGATACCTTTTGGTCGGGCTGGTTGGATTGATGGGGTTCCGCTGCGTGATTCAAGCGCAGAGTGATGAAGTCCAACAGGTCGGTGAACGAAGCGAAGTAGAAGCGGTCAGTTGTCGGGGTGTGTTCCACCGAACCACGCCACTGCGCCGCTGCCTCTGTGCTACCCGGCTCTTGCCAGACACGGACAATAAATAGGTGTTGTATGCGGGCCATATATCTCCTCTCCTCCACGGGCCTAACTTGTAAGCAGAGTATAGCGGGCGCGGCGTCCTAAAACCGTCCCTGGGGTGAAGAGACCAATTTGAGGTTGATGGGCTAACCTGAGGGGGAGAGGTGTCCAATTAGGGGGATATAAAAGTCAGCCGCCATGCGTGAGTGCAATGGCGGCTGAGGATGCTATCAATATAGATGCGCGATTTGCAGGAAAGTGTCCAAAGAAGGGGAGATGGGACGGCGGAGCTTATACCAATTCGTTATGGTGCTGGTGTAAAGTGGATGGACGCGATAAATCTGCACCCCTACGGATGATACACGCTCCTCGGCGAATTGGCATTATATGCCGTCACTGGTCGCCTCGAGCGGAGGCGGCGGCCAGCCAATTGCTGACCGTCTGGGGACTGATGTCCAATTCGCGGGCGATCGCCCGCTTGCTCCTGCCCTGATGGTAGAGGGCGAAGGCGCGTTCGCGCAATTCGTCGCTATGGCCGCGTTCGTGAGGCTGGGGGGTGAAGTAGCGCTGGCAGTGCTGGCAACGATAGCGCTGGGAGCCTGAGTGACGCAGTCCGGCCTTGACCACCGCATCAGCTTGGCCGCAGGTGGGGCAAGCGGGGGTCAGGGTGCTATCTTCAGCAGGTGCGGATGAGCGGGGCTGGGCATAAGCAGGCCATTCGTCGCGCTCGTAGGCAGCGAGCAGGTCACGAATGAAGTCCTGTTGCCGGTAGTCAACTCGGGCAGCCTCATCAGGGAAGGTTGCCAACTTACGTTCAAGCACAGCGTGAGCCTCTTCCATATGAGTCCGGGTAGCCTCTTCATTGCCCAAAGCGTGGTTGATGCGGGCAGCAGTCCAAGAGATGTGTTCTGGTTGTTCGATATACTGAGCATCACTCCGATAACGGGCTAGTGCCTCGTTGCAGGCGGCCTTCGCCGCCATCAGGTTGCCAGTGCGGAGGTAAGCAGCAGCCAAGTCGGAGAGGGTTATACATACTCTGCCTGGCTGTGCCGCGATGTGACGCAAGGCAAGCGCCGCTTCGTAGTGTTCAACCGCAGCATTCTCTCCCAGCTCCAACTCAGCGCAAGCCAGTTCCGCGAGTAGAGTCGCCTCCTGCTCGGGGCTGTTAATGGGGCCTACAAGTGTCAAACCACGCAGTGCGGCAGCCTTTGCGCTGGCATGATCATAGCGGATACTGTGAGAGACGGCCAGATTAGAGAGGACTACAACCTGCCCGCGGGTGTTGCCCAACTGAGCGAAGAGCGCTTCGGCACGCTCATGTGCTGTGATTGCCTGGTCGTGGCGGCCCAATCGCCCCAGCAGGTTGCCACTACTCAACAAGGTTTGTGCTTCGCCCAATTGATTACCCAGTACGGTGTACAACGCTTTAGCAAGGTCAAAATGAGCAAAGGCTTCCTCAACCTGCATCAGCCATCCGCCCGCCCTGGCAAGCTGGAAATGAGCGTCCGCCTCACCTTCGCGGTCGAAGATGGAATGGCAGAGCGCAAGCATTTGATTAGCCAACTGGTAGCCAGTATGATACTCGCGCTGCAAGGTGGCGACGGTGGCTGCCGTCTTGAGCGTGCGAATTAGCAACGCAGTGTTGCTGGTGGGGGCAAGCTCAATTGCTTGCTTGATCAGCGCTTGTCCGTCATTATACTGCGCCTGGTAAATATAGCACTCGGCCAGCAGGCAATAGCATTCTACTTGAGAGCCTATATCCCCCAACTGCCGGTAGAGGTTGGCTGCCGCTTCTGCGCTTGTTCGTGCTGCATCGTACTGGCTGAGGTGATGCTGTAGTGTGGCCTCGGCCTGCAGCGCAACTGCTTGCCAGCGGTTACTACCAGAATCGGCGGCTCGTTGCTTAAGCGCACTTATCATGGTAGCCTCCTCTTCTCGCTTCCCCAATACATCGTGTAGCAGAACCTTGCGTCGCAGCACCTCGCAAACCATATCATCATCGTCTAGCTCACTGGCGATTTCTTCCATGCGCCCCAGGGTGGTTCTCTGCGGTTCGCGCTCGCCGCTCCGCTGGTGGATACCCTCGGCCAGCGCCAGGGCCGCAAACTGAATCCCTGGATCGGAGGACAATTCGTATCCCCGAGTAGCGGCGGCTAGTGCCTCCTCATCAGCATACACTGCCAGTGCTTGGTGCGCTGACCGCAGGTAGTATGGGGCGGCACGATCAGCCTCAGCACCCAGATCGAAGTGGCGGGCCAGTTCACTTGCCAGTTCCTCGCGCCCAGGGTGTAGGTCTTCCAACACCAGGGCGGTGCGGCGGTGCCGTCTGGCACGCACCCCCGGGTCGAGCGCGGCGTAGATGCTATCCTGAATCAGATGATGGCTGAAGACGAAGTCGTAGCCGCTACGCGCCCCCGCATCGCGGATGAGACCCTGGTCGAGCAGTTCGTCGAGCGCGGTAAGGGTTTGCCCTTCATCCCAACCCGCTACCTCGCCCACCAGTTCGAGGTTGAACGTCACGCCAGCCACAGCCGCCACCTCGGCAATCAAGCGAGTGTTCAGCGCCAAACGGGCAATGCGGGCGTTTATCAGCGCCTGCACCCCGGCAAGCGACCGAGCGGGGGGCAGCGAAGTCGCCTCTGTAGCAGAATCGTGGGCTAGCATCTCGCGTACCAATTCGCTGAGGAAGAAGGGATTGCCCTCGCTCTCCGCGTATAGCTGCTGGGCGACATCGGGCGGGGCGCTTACCACTTGCTGTGCCAGCGCGACTACCGCATCCTGGTCAAGGCGAGTGAGGCCGAGGTGGGTGATCCGCCCCTCCTGCTGAAACTCGCGCCGCAGCTCGCGCAAGGGGTGCTGGCGGCTGGTCTCCTCTTCACGGTAGGTAGCGACAATCAATACCCGCGCCGCGGCAGTTGCGCGCATCAGATAGCTGAGGAAGTCAATCGTCGCCGCGCCCGCCCAGTGCAGGTCTTCGAGGATAAGCAGTAGCGGGCGGGGCTCGGCAAGCTGGGTAAGGCACTCGCCTAGCGCCTGGTATAGCCTGGTGCGTTCGCGCTCCGGCTCAATCGGCGGCAGCGGGCGGAGGTCGGGATGGCGAACACCCAGCTCAGGGATGAGCGGCAGGAGCGCCCGTAGCTGGCCAGGCTGCGCTGAAGCGGTCAGCAGCGGTAGTGCGGAACGCAGCGCGGTAACAATCGCCTGGTAAGGGGTCGATTCGGCGAAAGTCGCGCCGCCGCGCATTACTCGTCCGCCGTTCGCTTCGACCATTCTCGCCAATTCGGCCGTGAGTCTGGTCTTGCCAATGCCCGCCTCGCCCGTAATTAGGGCCAGTTCGCCCCTGCCGTGCGCAGCGCTTACCCAGGCCTGGGTAAGCACTGCCATCTCTCGCTCACGGCCCACCAATGGGAGCAGGGCGGCGCCGCGCATTCCCGTTGGCGGCGCCGTCGTCATGGCCGTTACTGTGCCGGGGAGTGAGCGCTGATGTAGCACCGCCTCATACAGGCTAACGGTCTCCGGCATCGGCTCGACGCCTAGCTCGGCAACCAGGTGAACAGTGAAGCGCTCATACGCGACGAGCGCCGCGGTGCGGTCGCCCAACTCGTAGAGTACCGCCAGTAGCTGCCTTATCCCCACCTCGCTGAGGGGATCATGGGCAAGGAGTTGACGGGCGTAGAGGGCGGCCTGCTTGTAGTCAAGGCGGGCGCGATGCTCCTCAACCAGGCGGTCCAGGTCAGCAACGTAGAGTTCGCGCAACCGTTCGCGCGGGGCGATGACCCAATCGTCGTAGCAGCCGGGCAGCAAATCGCCAGCATATAGCGCCACTGCCTGGGCTAGCTGTTCGAGAATGGTGGAAAGACGCTCAAACTCCAGGACATCAAGCCAGTAATCGGCAGCCGGGTTCCACTTGATGGTGGTGGGAGTAACGAGTAGCCAAGGGCGATCAGGGGCAGTGGATGGGAGCGAAGATTGCAACTGATGAAGCGTGCGGCGCAGTCTAGCGCGGCCAGTATCCTCACTTTCATCGGGCCAAAGCGCGGCGGCTAGCTGCTCACGGGGCAGCGGAGAGTTGCTGTGGAGCAGCAGGTATCCCCACAATGAGGCGGTAAGCGATAGCCGAGGTAGCACGAGAGGCTGATCATCCTGCTCCGCACGCAGGTTGCCAAGCAGGTAGATGCGTAGCATTATCCTCTCCTCCCAGGGACTTGCCAGCAAAAGAGCGATATAATCAGTGCCATTATAGCACAAATAGGAGTTACGCAGTTGAACGGGTGATTGAACCTGTTTCAGTAAGGGCGCACGTTAGTACGCCTTGCTGAACTGCGTAATGTCTTGTGTAACTCATATTGGAATCCAAATGGGTTAGATTGGGGTAGTGTCTGACTGGTCAACCGAAATCCAGCCCAGAAGCGGGTCAAACCGACTGAGCACATCGGCCAGCCAGTTGGCAGACTGGTCGAAGATGCGGTCGCAGAGTGCTTGCAATTGGGCATCGTGCCAGTCGGCTAGCGGCACTGCGCTGGCAGGGTCGCTGGGATTAGCCACCACCATGCTGGGCATCAGGTCGCGCAGCATCTGCACGCTAGTGGCTGACTGCCCGCTGGCGAGGATATCGCGGATTACCCCTTGCGAGGAGTGTACCGCCTGGCTCACGGTTGCTACACTCTCCACTCCGTTGAGCATCGTGCCATCGCCCCAGAGTTTGAGCGGGCTGGGATTGCTGTACGAGGCGACCCAGAGCGCGTGATTATTGAGGTAATTGTGTATCTGGTTGGAACTGAGCTGCACCACTGCCGCCGCAAGAAAGCTGAGGTACTCCTGATAGGCCTGGTCCTGGGTGGTAGCGCCGTAAGCCTGCACCCCGGTCGCATCACGGCGGCGCTCATAGGTGGGGTATTGCTCAGCAGTCTGGGGGTCATTCGCGGGGCCAGAGTAGCCCCGCTCGTAAAGCTGTCTGCCCCACAGCCTGGGCTGGTTTGTGGTGGTGACTTGCTTGACCGCAGCGTGGTTGGGTACCAGAATGAAGCGGCTACGAGCAATCCAATCTACAAACCATTGCATCGCCAGGGTCTTGTTGACCTGGTGACCTGCCGAGAAGCTGTCCTCGAGGAAGTGGTCGGCGTAGCATTGCGCTAGCCACGCCCGCTGGGTAAGGACCGCCTTCTGCTGGGGGTCGCCGCTCTGGTAAGCGGCAGTTCCCAGCGTGCGGGCCTCCAGGTGCGTGTCTTGCCAGCGGTACCAGGAAAACGGCACGAAGTGGCAGGCGTTACGCGCGAGTAGTCCCTTCAGATGGTTAATGCCCAACGGGGCGGTGAAGCGATCCAGATCCTCCAGCTCCTCCAACGCCCCAAGCTCGCCATTTCCAGGGTCCTCAGCGGCGGCATGAGCAAAGCGGTATAGGGTGCTGTCGCCTAGCAACGCCCCCAACTGGTTGTAGCAGCGCTGCCGAATTTGCTGAAGCAGGGGTAGGATGATGGCGCGGGGGAGGCTGTTCATCGCGCTAGCGTCGGCTACGTAGTCGCTCAGGGCGTTCAGTTCACCGAACGTCACCAGGCAGCCGCTTTCGTCCAGCCGCAGTACGGTCAGGGCGGGGAAGAGGGCGTGGATTTGCTGCTCGGTTACGCTATCGGGGTCATCCTTCCAGAGGGCCATCAGGTTCCACCAGGAGCGCATCAATCCCTGCCAGCCCTGGCTGCGCCTGGCGATTGTCACCAGCGTGGAGGTTGTGGCGTTGCCGAGCAAGAGGTGTTCCCAGGAGTTGAAGCATTGAACGAACAATCCGGCGCTGCGGGAAGGCGCGGGAGTGGTGAGCGAAACTTCGGGGGCGGGGCCACCTAGCAGCGCACGGGCTGCGGCCAGCTCGGCTGCTCGCTCCCAGCAGCTGTTTGCCCCACCGATGACCAGACTGCTGCTGACCCGCCCAACCCCTTGCGCTTGCTGCACCGTGTGGGCGGCCTCATGGGCGAGTAGGCGAAGCCCTGCACTTGAGCCTGGCCGATAGCAATCTGCTGCGAGGAAGATGTCGCACCCTGTAGTGGCAGCTGGAGCGTCGAGCAGGCGGGTGATAACATCAGCTTCAGGGCCGTTATGCAGCCGCACGCCGGAGAGGTCAGCGCCGAGGCTATGTTCGAGGCTGCGACGCAGCCCAAGGTCAAGGAGGCGACCCTGGCCTTGGGCAGCGCGGATGCGCCGGTACAATTCCCTACACTGTGATGGATTCACGTGAATGGCTACCCCACTAAATGGCCCCGTGAAGTACCAGGTCTAAATTGGTGGCGCACGCGACTAGGACTCACAGCCAGGCAACCAGACCCGAAAGGTACTGCCCTGTCCCGCTTCGCTTTGCACCTCGATATGCCCGCCATGCGCGACGGCAATCCAGTGCGCGATTGCCAGCCCCAGCCCGCTGCCACCCTCTTGCCGCGACCTTGCGCTATCAACGCGGTAGAAGCGGTCAAAAAGGTGGGCCAGATGGGAGGCTTCGATGCCCGGCCCGCTATCTGCCACCTCCACCACAATTCCCCCCTCTGCCGCGAACTCACGCACCCCAATCTGCCCGCCTTCCGGCGTAAACTTAATCGCGTTGTCGAGCAGGTTGAGGAAGAGTCGCGCCAGCTTGTCGCGGTCGCCCATCAGCATCAGTCCGGGGGTGAGACCCAACTCCACGCACTGCCGTTTCGCCGCCGCCAGCGGCGCGGCCTGCGCCGCTACCGTGTTGAGTAGGTCGCTAAGGTCGAGCTGCTCTCTAGTTAGCAGCGGGCTACTGCTGTCGGCGCGGGCGAGCAGCAGCAGGTCTTCGACCATGCGGGTGAGGCGGTCCACCTCGTCGCCAACGTCGCGCAGGGTGGCCGCGTACTCGGCGGGCGGACGGGGACGGAGCAGGGCTACGTCAATCTCCCCTTTGATAATGGTGAGCGGGGTGCGTAGCTCATGGCTGGCATCGGCGGTGAACTGCTGCTGGCGGCGGAAAGCGTCGTCGAGGCGGGCAAGCATCGCGTCGAAGGTGTGGGCGAGGCGACCGGTCTCGTCGTCGGGCAGGCCGAGGGCCAGGCGGCGGTTGAGGTCGCTGGCTTGGATGCTGGCGGCGGCGCGGGTGATGCGGTCAATCGGCTTGAGGGCACGGCTGGCGAGGAACAGGCCGAACAGCGCGGCCACGAGCAGGGTGGTGGGGATAGTAATTGCTAGGATGAAGAGCAGTTCGTTCAGTGTGCTGCTGGCCGGGCCGAGGGTAAGTCCCAGTTGGATCGCGCCCGCAGGTTGACCCTTCACCAGGTGCGGCATGGTGTAGAAGCGCACATCGGTGCCGCTGGTCGGGTCGGCAGCCTTGCTGTACACGCTCTGCCCATGTTGGGCAGCGGAGATGGCATCGGTAGGAACGGCGATGCTCTGATAAGGGCCGCGCGCCGTCAGCACTTTGCCATTGCTATCGAGCAGGCGCAGCAGCAGGCCGCGCTGCACTAGTTGTCCCAGCGCGCCGTCGTCGCCGACACTGGCAAGGCTGAACTGGCTGCCCTCGGAGTTCAGTTCGCTGGCCGCCTGACCAGCAGCCAGCGCGAGTTCGTCGTCCACCTGCTGGTAGAGGCTGTGCGCCAGGCTGAAGTAGAGGGCGAGGCTGAAGCCCGCCATGATCACCCCCAGCAGTAGCACGTACCAGAGGGTCAGCCGCACCCGAATTGGCGCTGCTCGCCTCACGCCTCTACCTCCGCCAGGCGGTAGCCGAAGCCGCGCACGGTGTGCAGCAGCCGGGGGTGGAAGCCCTCGTCCAACTTGCGGCGCAGGCTGCGGATGTATACATCTACCAGATTCGACTCGCTGTAGAAGTCGTAGCTCCAAACGTGGTTGGCAATCTGCTCACGGCTGAGGGTCTGACCCTGGTGGCGGAGTAGCAGTTCGAGCACGGCGTACTCTTTGGCAGTCAGTTCGATGCGCTTCATGCCGCGCCGCACCTGATGGGTGGCCGGGTCGAGGCTGAGGTCGGCGACGCTGAGGGTGGTGGCCGCAGCGGTGGGCGGGCGGCGACTGAGGGCGCGCAACCGCGCCAGCAATTCCTTGAAGGCGAATGGTTTAACCAGATAATCGTCGGCCCCACTATCCAGCCCGGCAACTCGCTCATCTACCCCGTCGCGGGCGGTGAGCATCAGCACGGGCGTATGTACACCCAATCGGCGCAGTTCACGGCAAACCTGGACACCGTTCAGCCTGGGCAGCAGGATGTCTAGGACGATGAAGTCGTACTTCTCCACCTTGAGCCGCTCCAGCGCAATTACGCCATCAGCCGCGATATCAACCGCATAGCCCTCCTCGGTCAGCCCTCGCTGGATGAAGGCGGCGATCTTCGGTTCGTCTTCGACCACCAGCACGTGCATAGTGGGCCATCCTTTCCAGGGGTATTGTAGCACAAACGCGAGGGGCGCGATGGCACACCCCTCGTTTTGGCCGTAGGATTGCTGCCTCAACCAACCCGCAGCGCTTCGCCGACCCGCTGCCGCGCGGCGACCTGCGCGCCCAGCACCGCGATGACGGTGGCGACCAGACCAGTGGCAAGCAGCAGGGCGAGGTAGAGCCAGGGTACGGCAAGCGCATCAGGTGGCGGGTCAAACACGCCGGTCAACACTGCGACCAGCATCTGGCTGAGGCCGATGCCCAGCGCGGCCCCCACCAGCCCGCCGCCAACCAGCAGCAGCAAGCCCTCGGCCCAGAGGAACGCGCCCGTCTGCCCCGCCTTCGCGCCGAGCGCGGTGAGGATGGCAAAGGTGCGCCGCCGTTCCGCGAGGCCGAGAGCGAGGGCGAGGCCAGTCGCCCCTGCGACCAGGAGCGCGGCGAACAATAGCTCCAGCAGGGTCAGCCCGCGCAGGTCAACCGCAGTCAGGCTGGAGCTAATCACCTGCACTGCCCCCTCGATGTCGCTCACTTTCGCGCCAGGTAGACCAGCGACGACGGGGCGGACGGCGGCGGCCAGTTGCGGCGCGGCCCCGTTTGCCCTGAGCAGCACCACTTCGCGGGCGGCCACGCCAGTCTGCTGCGCGATGTAGTCGGCGTTGGCGACCAGGAACGAGTCCTTCGGCGCGGTGGGGAACTCGCGAACGATGCCCAGGAAGTGGAAGGGGATGATGTGGTACTGGTGGTCGGCGCCCTGGAGACGCAGGTTGAGGCTGTCGCCGACGTTCAGTTGGAAGTCCTTGACTGTCTCTGCCGAGACCAGCACGCCGTCAGGCTGGGCAGTCAGCGCGGCGAGGGTCGCTTTAGCGTCGGTGTTTGCAAAGTACGCATTCGCGATGGTGGTAGCTTCCGTGATATGCGCCGCATCTATGCCGAACATATCCTGGAGGTCGCTGCCGACGTAAGCGAAGCGGTGCATCAACGGCTGGGCGGCGGCAACGCCCGGAAGCGCAGCCAGCTTGGTGAGCAGGTCGCCAGCGGGAGCGGCGGTGGTACTCGTGACGGTTACATCCGCGCCATTGGTCAGTTCGGCGTCCACCCTGGATTGCGCGTTGTAGGTGGTGTTGAAGATAGCGGTGGAGATGGCGAAGGAGAAGGCAAGCGCGACCAGGGCGATGCTACGCACCAGGGAAGCGCGTTGCCGCCCCAGCGAGGCGGCCACCACGCCAGCGAGGCCGCCCGCCACCGGGCGCAGCGCGGCGGCCACCGCCCGTCGCCCGCGTCCCAGGATAAGCGACCAGAGCCGCATTGCCAGCAGGCCCGCGCCCAACCAGAGGCAGACCGGGCCGACGAAGGCGAAGTAATTCACCGCCGTCTCAGCCACCCCTTCGGGCGCCAGCACGATCTTGTAGCCGCTGCTGGCGGTCTGCCAGAAGACCAGCGCGGAAAGCGCCAGTAGGATGAAGTCGAGGCCGAGCCGCTGCCAGAGCGGGTCGCGGACACGGCCCACCTCCTGTCGCGCCCCGACAACGGTGGAGCGGCGAGCCTGTACCGCAGCCGGGTAGAGGACGGCGGCACCAGCGAGCGCGAGGCCAATGAGAGCTGCGCCCAGCGTCCAGAGTATGGTGGTTGCGCCGAATAGCGAACTATCGGGAGCGATCAGCCTCGTAACCAGCCAGGCGAGCGCCAGGCCGCCGACCACCCCACCCAGGCCGATGACCGCCGCTTCAACCCCGGCCAGAGCGATAATCTGCGCCGCGGTTGCGCCGCGCGTGCGCAGCAGGGCCTGTTCGCGACGGCGATGTTCCTGCCCCGAGGCGGCCGCCGCCAGGGTGAGCAGTGCGGCAAGCGCCGCCCCCGGTAGGCCGAGGAAGAGGAAGAGCAGGCGGGCATAGAGCGAGTCGCCGCGCACCCCGTCGAGGCGGGCGGCCAGGTTGTTGCCCACTACAACCGCGCCAGCAGTGCGGGCGGTGAGGTTATTGGCGAGCTGGCCGACGTAGATGTAGGCGGCGGTGGGGTCAGCGGGCAGGTCGGCGGCGAGCCTTACGTGTAGCTGAACGCGCACTGTGTCGGGACGGGCGGCGGCCTGGGCGTCAAACAGGCTATGCCACTGAGCTAGCGGTAGGATGATAACGTTGTCGGGCGGGGCGCTGGGTCCGCTGCCGGGCGGCGCGCCCACCTGCTGGAACAGCGAGTCGGCGTTGGGCAGGTCAATCACCCCGGCGACCTGGACTTTGGCATCCGGCTGGCCGGGCCGCTGGATGGTCAGGCTGTCGCCTACGCCGACGTGCAGGTTGGCGGCGGTCTGCTGCATCACCTGCACCCCATCGGGGTTGCCGAGCAGTTGGCGCACCTGCTGGGGGAAGGAGCTACGGTAGTTGGAGCTGAGGCCGAGAGCGACGCCCGCCCCAGTGGTTTGCAGCGTGCCGGAGGTTTCGGCGCTGAAGGCGACGGTGCTAGCGTAGCGGGCTTCGGCCAGCGCTTGATATTTGATGGTCTGGGTCAAAGCCTGAGTGATGGTGGCGGGGTCAGTGCCGGGGGCAAGCTGCAGTTGCCAGTGAACTACCACATCGGCGATGGCACGGCGGGTCATCGAGGCAGCGGCGTTGGCGCTGAAGGCGCTTAGGGCAGTGAGCAGCGCGACGGTGAGGGCGCAGCCAATGGTGGCGGCGAGCAGGCGGCGGGCGCGGTGGGTAACGGTACCCTTGAACCAGGTTGCGGTCAGCATCAGCGTGGCACCTCCATCACTCCGTGATCAATTTGCCAGCGCTGCATCATGCGCGCGGCCACTTCGAGGTCGTGGGTGGCAATCAGCAGCGCGGTGTCGCTCCCTTCGAGGCTGGCGAGCAGCACGTCGAACAGGTGGCGGGCGGTGGCGTGGTCGAGCTGGCCGGTCGGCTCGTCGGCGAGGATCAGCTGCGGCCGATAGGCAAGGGCGCGGGCCAGCGCAACCCGCTGCGCCTGCCCGCCGGAGAGTTCTTCGGGCAACTTGTCGGCAAGGTCGTCAAGCTCAAGCTGGGCGAGGGCGTCGTGGGCGGCGGCGCGGGCAGTGGCCGCACCCTGCTTGCCCAGCAGCAGCGGAAGTTCGACGTTCTCCACCACCGTAAGCGGCGGCAGCAGGCTGGGCGACTGGAAGACCAGCGCCACCTTCTGGGGGCGGAGTGTGTTGCGTTCGCCCAGCGCGGGCCACCAGACCTTCCCGCTGCTCGGCTGGTCGAGGCCACCCAGCAACGCGAGCAGGGTGGACTTGCCGGAGCCGCTCGGCCCGACTACGGCGATGCGCTGGCCAGGGGCAATCGCGCAGGTGGCTGAACGCAGGGCGATGACCTCATTCTCACCCCGTCCGTAGCTGCGGGCCAGGTTCTCGGCGCAAACTAGCATCTCACTCACTGGCAATCCTCCCATCGTTGAGGCGAATAATGCGGTCGGCGCTGGCGGCCAGGCCCGCGCTGTGGGTGGCGATCAGCAACCCCGCGCCCAGTTTGCGCCGTGCCGCTAGCAGGTCGAGGATCTGCGCCTCGGTCGCGGCGTCCACTTCGCCGGTCGGTTCGTCGGCGAGTAGCAGGGCGGGGTTGGCAGCGAGAGCAGTGGCGAGGCCCGCCCGCTGCGCTTCGCCGCCCGATAGCTGGGCGGGAGTGGCGTGGCGGCGGTGGCTGAGACCTACCATCTCCAACAGTTCGCTGACGCGGCGCTCGTCAAACTTCGCAGCCAGGCGCATCGGCACGCGAATGTTGTCGGCCACCGACAGATGCTCAAACAGGTTGCCAGACTGCATCAGCACCCCGATGTGCGCGGCGCGGAGGCGGGCGCGGGTCGCTTCGGGGCGGCGGCTGAGGCGGCTACCCATCACCGTAACGTAGCCGCCGTCCGGCTCGTCGAGACCGGCCAGGCAGGCAAGCAGGGTGGATTTGCCGGAGCCGCTCGGCCCCATCACTGCGACCATTTCGCCAGCGGCGATGCTGAGGCTGACTCCGCGCAAGGCCAGGGTTTCATCGTCCCCCACATGGTAGAAGCGGTAGAGGTCATGGGCTTCAAGCAGCATCACTTCACCGCCCAGCGGAAGCTCTCGGCCATGTACTTCCACTGGTCCACGTTGTCCGCGCCCAGCGGGGCGTAGAGGGTGAGGGTGGCAAGTTTGCCTGCTTCCCAGAAGAGGTAGGCATTGTTTTCCAATCGCACCTGCTTGTTGGTAACCGGGTTGGGGTCGGAGTTGGAAGTGTAGGTAATCAGCACGGCTGGCCCGCCGGGTAGCTGCACATCGCTTACCTTGCCGACCTCGACGGCGCGACCGCGCTGCTTGAGCAGGGCAACGATGCTGTCCGCGCTGGCCGCGGTAGGCGTAGCAGCGGTGTCGGTAATGCTGACGCTTACCCCGTCCAGCTTGCTGCTGAAGCTGACGTCCGCACCGCGCTCGGTTCGCGCCCAGCCCTCCGGCACGGCCAGGCTATACCCCCCCAGCGCGTTGGTATAGGTGACATACGCCTGGGTGTCGGGGATGTCGCCAGCCGGGCTCTGTTCGGCGGCGACCGGCTGCTCGGTGGGCAGCGGAGTATCCCCCGGCTGCATTGAGGGCGCGTTCGGGTTGGTGGGGGTGGCGGGCGCGGCGGGGGTAAGGGTGGCCGCGCTGGAGGTGGTTGAGGTTACGGCAGGGCTGACCTGCGCCACTGCGACTGTGGGCGCGGTGGCAGGGGTGGTCGGGACGAGGTTGGCGACTGGACTGGCGGTGGGCATGGGGGGGGCAGGGGCAGGGTTGCCACCGCAGCCCGCAAGCAGCATAGCCAGCGCGGTAACAACCAACGCAGAACCGCTCATTCGTTTTATATTCATAGCGTCTCCTTCAGCACGGATTTTCGGTTCGCAGCTAATTGCGCTGCTTGTCACTATCTTAACAAGCCAGGATGAAGATAAGATGAAGCATCTGCGACATTTGGCAAAACGGAGGGGTGCGCACCCTGAAGTGCGCACCCCTGACACTATGCTGAACTAGTCAGCGGTTTGGTTTAGTATTCGCCCTGGAAGTCACCCTGCTGGTCAACCTGGCTGTCCAGGCCGCCTGGCGGGTCGTTGCTGTTGGCTTCACCCGCAGTTTCGGGGGCCTCGGCGTTTGAATCCGCGGCCTCAGCGGCGACCGCCGGGGGCGAGGTTTGGGCGCTGCTGCTCTTAACCGGAGCGGCAACCGCAGCCGCGGTCTGCGCGCTGCTACTTTTAACCGGAGCGGCGGCAGCCTGTGCCGCAGGGGCTGCCTGTACAGTCATCTGCGCATGGCTACTTGTAGCCGGAGCGGCAGCAACCGGAGCCGAGGTCTGGGCGCTGCTACTCGTAACCGGAGCGGCAACCACCGGGGCAGCCAACTGCGCACTGCTGTGACCAGTGCCCGCTACCAGGATACCTACGGCCAGCATCAGGGCCACAGCGAAGGCCATCAACTTGATTTTCATACTTGTGTTCTCCTTATATTTGATAATACGCTTTGTGGGTACCCGTTTGCACCTCACCAAGCAAGTATAGCCAATCAATGTGACACCCCGATGAATCCCGTGTGAACTTGCGATTAACTTCAAGGGGCAGTGGCGGTATCGTTGCCGAACACAAGGCGGACGCTAATCAAGGGAGCGCAGTAGTTGACGATGGCTAGCGCAGGCCGAGGGTGGCAATCAAGATGATGAGCAGGCCGATGGCGAGGCGGTAGTAGACGAACACCATCGTGGTGCGGCGTTGCAGGTAGTCGAGCAGGAAGCGGATGACCAGGTAGCCACTGACGGCGGCGGTGAGAAAACCAGCGGCGATGGCGACGACAGAAACGTGCTGGGGGTTGGCGGTGGCAGGATTGCTGACCAGTTCGTATCCAGCCTTTAGCCCCGCGCCAAAGATGATTGGCGCGGAGAGGAGGAAGCTAAAGCGAGCGGCATCGGGGCGAGCGACATTGCGGAACAGGGCAGCGGTAATCGTCGCCCCGCTGCGCGATACACCGGGGAGCAGGGCGAGGGCTTGCGAGAGGCCAATCACCACGCTATCAGGGAGCGTCATCGCAATCAAGTCCTTGCCCTTGCCGCGATGCAGCCGCTCGGCAAAAGCGAGCAATAGCCCCATGCCGATCATCGCGATGGCGATCGCGTAGACGCCCCAGGCGCGGAAGTGGTCCGGCCGGTGGAAGCTGTCGTCCACCTCCGATTCCAGGAGCCAACCCAAAACCGCGCCGGGGATGGTGGCGATGAGGATCAGCCAGGCAATGCGCCGGTCGGTGGCAATCTCGCTGCTGGCCGCGCCACCCGCCACCAGTGCAGCAGGCTGGTCGGCGGTGAAGTGGGGCAGGCCGGTGAAGAAGGCGCGCAGGTAGCGCACGAGGTCGCGGCCAAAGTAGGCCAACACGGCAGTGAGCGTGCCCCAGTGCAGCGCCACAGCGAAGGCCACGCCAAAGTCGGGCCAGCCCAACAGCCACGGCACGATGATGAGGTGGGCGGAACTGCTGACCGGCATGAACTCGGTGAAACCCTGGGTCAAACCCAGGATGATTGCTTGAATAATCTCCACGTTTTCTCCCCTTGGGATATTATCCGTTTGTATTGGCGGCAGGCAGGTAGAGGGTGAAACGGCTGCCCTGGCTGGGCGCGCTGGTCACGCCGATCCAGCCATGATTGAGGCGGGCGATGGTTGCGCAGATCGCCAGCCCCAGGCCCGCGCCGCTGCGCTCGTCCCGTGCGCGGGTCGCATCCACGCGGTAGAAGCGGTCGAACAGGCGGGGCATATGGGAGGCGGCGATGCCCGGCCCCTGGTCTGTCACGCTTACCGCAATGATCGGACCAACGCTGGTCGGCTGGTCACTAACTACCTCAGCGACGGGCGGGGCGGCCAGCCTTGCCACTTGCACGCTGACAGTTGCGCCCTGTGCGCTGTACTTGATGGCATTGTCGAGCAGGTTGAGCAACACGCGCTCAACCTGGCTTTCGTTGCCTCTTGCGCTCAGGTCGGCCCGCTCATCGGCGGTGAGCGTCACCTCCACCGCGGCGGCGCGAGCGCGGGGAGCTATGCGCTCAATCGCGTTGGCCGCCACCTCCAGCAGATCGAGTTCCTCATCGCTAACCGCCACCCTGCCGTCGTCGCTGCGGGCGAGGGTAAGCAGGTCGCCAACTAGCTGCTGCATCGTCTCCCCTTCACGGCGAATCGAAGACAGGGCGGCGCGGTAGGCGATGGGCGGGCGGGTCTGGGTCAGGGCTAGCTCCGCCTCGGTGATGATGGTCGCCAACGGGGTGCGTAGCTCATGGCTGGCGTCAGCAGTAAACTGGCGTTCGCGCTTCATCGCCAGGTCAATGCGATCAAGCATCTGGTCAATCGTGGCCGCCAGGGTGGTGAGTTCGTCGCGGGGCGGCCCCAGCGCCAGGCGGCGACTGAGGTCGTGGGCGCTGATCTCCTGCGTGGTGCGGGTGATGGTGGCGATCGGGCGCAGCAGCCGCCCGCTGAGGAACAACCCGCCCACCGCGGCGAGCAGCACCAGCAGCGGCGCGGCAATTGCGTAGGCGATCAGGATACCGGCCAGCGGTTGGGTAAGCTCGTCGGTGGTGCGGCCCAGTATCAGAATAACGTTACCATCCGTCAGGCGGCTGCCCACCGTTCGCAACGTTAGCGAACCGCCCAGGTTGACAGTGTGAGCCGCGCTGTCGGCAAGCGCCTGGCGGAGCGTTTGCTGCTGCGCGGTGGTCAACTTCATCCCGGCGGCATCGAGCAACTGCCCATCGGCGGCGAACAACAG